>NZ_AKJB01000058.1:0-130084 GCF_000282555.1 Pseudomonas sp. GM102
GCAACGGATATGTACTCAATCAGCAAGAGCTTGGTCGGCTAGAAGGCCGTCAAGCCAACAACCAGCTTGAATATGCCGAGATAGAGGGGTTCCCCTTACAAACGGATATTTCCGCCAATCTCACCAACAACGCTACCCTCAGGAAAACACCGCCGCCAAACCCACGGGGACTCCATGGAAAGAACCACCGTCAAACCACTTCTGCTTGCTCTCGCCCTCGCTACAACCGCATCACTCGCACAAACCGCCCAAGCCGCCACCACCCTGGTCTACTGCTCAGAAGCCAGCCCCGCCGGTTTCGACCCCAGCCAATACACCAGCGGCACCGACTTCGACGCCTCAGCCGAAACCGTCTTCAACCGTCTCACCCAATTCAAACGCGGTGGCACCGAAGTCGAACCCGGCCTGGCGACAAGTTGGGATGTCTCCCAGGACGGCCTCAGCTACACATTCCACCTGCGCGACGGCGTGAAATTCCACACCACCGACTACTTCACCCCGACCCGCGACTTCAACGCCGACGACGTCCTGTTCACCTTCCAGCGCCTGCTCGACCCGCAGAATGCCTTCCGTAAAGCCTACCCCGCCGAGTCGCCGTACTTCACCGACATGGGCCTGAACACCACGATCAAAAGCATCGACAAGATCGACGACCACACCGTGCGCTTCAACCTGAACAACATCGACGCCGCGTTCGTGCAGAACCTCGCCATGAGCTTCGCCTCGGTGCAGTCCGCCGAATACGCCGCCCAACTGTTAAAGGAAGGCAAAGCCGCCGACCTCAACCAGAAACCGGTCGGCACCGGCCCGTTCGTGTTCAAGCGCTATCAAAAGGACTCGCAGATCCGTTACGCCGCCAACAAGGCCTACTGGAAACCCGAGGACGTGAAACTCGATAACCTGATTTTCTCGATCACACCCGATGCCGCCGTGCGCTTGCAGAAGCTCAAGGCCGGCGAGTGTCAGGTCAGCGGCTACCCCCGCCCGGCAGACATCGAAGTCATGGAGAAAGACCCGAACCTGACCGTGCTCAAACAGGCCGGTTTCAACCTCGGCTTCCTCGCCTACAACGTAACCCATCCACCGCTGGACCAGCTCAAGGTCCGTCAGGCGCTGGACATGGCTATCGATAAACCGGCGATCATCAAGGCTGTCTACCAGAGTGCCGGGCAACTGGCACAAAACGCCTTGCCACCGGCGCAATGGTCGTATGACCCAACCATCAAAGACGCCCCCTACGACCCGACCCAAGCCCGCACGCTACTAAAAGAAGCAGGGGTTGCACCCGGTACCACCATTAATTTGTGGGCCATGACCGTGCAGCGCGCCTCCAACCCTAACGCGCGGATGTCGGCACAGATGATCCAGCAGGATTGGGAGAAAGTCGGGATCAAGGCCAACATCGTCAGCTATGAGTGGGGCGAGTACATCAAGCGCGCCAAGAACGGCGAGCACGACGCGATGATCTACGGCTGGACCGGCGACAACGGGGACCCGGACAACTGGCTCGGCGTGCTCTACAGCTGCGCTGCGGTGAAAGGTAGCAATTACGCCAAATGGTGCGACCCGGCCTACGACAAGCTGGTGCAGCAAGCGAAGGTGTCCACTGACAAACAGCAGCGGGTCAAACTGTACCAGCAGGCACAGCAAATCCTTAAGCAACAAGTACCTATCACACCGGTTGCCAACTCGACAGTGTTCCAGCCACTGCGCAAGGAAGTCACCGACTTCAAGATCAGCCCGTTCGGCCTTACACCCTTCTATGGCGTGAGTATAAATAAGTAACACCAAGCGCCAACCGGGTGCGCCAGACGCCCCGGTTGCCCCTTGTCGGTGCGCGATTTGCACCGTAAAAAACCTGCGCAAACGGTCAAATGCGCGGGAATTTATACATATGCGACATTAAGGTACGTTCGTTCCACTGTTTAAGGTTTGTAGCCATTCGGGATCTTGCATTGGGTATGGCCCCTGCATAAGTATCCGCAGGTCGACTCACGAGGTCGTCCTCTAATTCCAAAAATGACAACAAATCATGAGGCCACCATGCTTAAACACGCGGTCATTCCGTTTTTAGTCGGCGCAAGCTTATTAGCCAGCGCACCTTTCGCCCAAGCGGCGACTAACCTGGTGTTTTGCTCCGAAGGGAGCCCGGCCGGTTTCGATCCTGGTCAGTACACCACCGGAACCGACTTCGACGCCTCTGCAGAAACCATGTTCAACCGCCTGACCCAGTTCGAGCGCGGCGGCACCGCCGTGATTCCTGGCCTGGCGACCAAGTGGGACATTTCCGATGATGGCCTGACGTACACCTTCCACCTGCGTGAAGGCGTCAAGTTCCACACCACCCCGTATTTCAAGCCGACTCGTGAGTTCAACGCCGACGACGTGCTGTTCACCTTCAATCGCATGATTAACAAGGATGACCCGTTCCGTAAGGCCTACCCGACCGAATTCCCGTACTTCACCGACATGGGGATGGACACCAACATCACCAAGATCGATAAAGTCGACGACCACACCGTCAAGTTCATCCTGAAAGAAGTTGATGCCGCGTTCATCCAGAACATGGCCATGAGCTTCGCCTCGATCCAGTCCGCCGAGTACGCCGCCCAGCTGCTCAAGGAAGGCAAGGCTGCCGATATCAACCAGAAACCGGTCGGCACCGGCCCGTTCGTGTTCAAGAGCTACCAGAAAGACTCCAACATCCGTTACACCGGGAACAAGGACTACTGGAAGCCTGACGACGTGAAGATCGACAACCTGATCTTCGCCATCACCACCGACCCGTCGGTACGTATCCAGAAACTGAAGAAGAACGAGTGCCAGATCACTCTGTTCCCGCGTCCGGCTGACCTGCAGGCACTCAAAGCAGACCCGGCACTGAAGATGCCTGACCAGGCTGGTTTCAACCTGGGCTACATCGCCTACAACGTGATGGACAAGGTCAAGGGCAGCAACGAGCCGAACCCGCTGGCCGACCTGCGCGTGCGTCAGGCACTGGACATGGCAGTCAACAAGCCGCAGATCATCGACTCGGTTTATCAGGGCGCGGGCCAACTGGCCGTCAACGCCATGCCGCCGACCCAATGGTCCTACGACACCACCATCAAGGATGCCAAGTACGATCCTGAGAAAGCCAAGGCACTGCTCAAGGAAGCCGGCGTCAAGGAAGGCACCGAAATCGTTCTGTGGGCGATGCCGGTACAGCGTCCGTACAACCCGAACGCCAAGCTGATGGCTGAAATGCTGCAGTCCGACTGGAAGAAGATCGGCCTGAACGTCAAGATCACCAGCTACGAATGGGGCGAGTACATCAAACGCTCCAAAGGCGGCGAGAACCAGGCGATGATCATCGGCTGGAGCGGCGACAACGGTGACCCGGACAACTGGCTCAACGTGCTGTTCGGTTGCGACTCGCTGAGCGGCAACAACTTCTCCAAATGGTGCGACAAGAAGTTCGACGGCATCGTCAAGGAAGCCAAGCGCACCACCGATCAGGCCAAGCGCACCGAACTGTACAAACAGGCGCAACACGTCCTCAAAGACGCCGTTCCAATGACACCTATCGCTCACTCGACGGTGTTCCAACCCATGCGCGCCAACGTGCAGGACTTCAAGATCAGCCCATTCGGCTTGAACTCCTTCTACGGCGTTAGCGTCAGCAAATAAGGTTTGCAACGGCGACGTTATTAACGTCGCCGTTGCTTTATCTGCCGAGAAAGTAGGAATTCACTGACAGCCAAACCCACTGCGCACCACAGCAGAGGCTTAGGACGCGTCGCCTTTTCCTACGAGTCTTTCAGGCATTTACGCATTTACTGCCAGACCTACGGCTCATACCGTCGGGATCTGACCAGTTTGTGCGTGGGCTCTCGGTAATCGCTGCACGCGATGGTTTGAGATCAATGAAGCCCCACGTCCCCGGACGGGACGGAGGCTCATTGTTAAACACTAAAATGAGGGAGCGTCATGCGCCATACCTTGGTTTTATCCGCATTGCTGGGCACCAGCCTGCTGGCCGTCACTTCCGTTAGCCAGGCCGCCAATAACAGCCTGGTGTTCTGCTCCGAAGGCAGCCCGGCGGGCTTCGACACCGCGCAATACACCACGGCGACCGATAACGACGCCGCCGAGCCGCTGTACAACCGATTGGCAGAATTTGAAAAAGGCGCCACCAACGTCGTACCGGGCCTGGCAACCCGTTGGGATATTTCCGAGGACGGTCTCAAGTACACCTTTCACCTGCGCGAAGGGGTGAAATTTCATACCACCAAGTACTTCACACCGACCCGCGATTTCAACGCCGATGACGTGCTGTTTACCTTCAATCGCATGCTCGATCCGCAGCAACCCTTCCGAAAAGCTTATCCAACCGAGTTCCCGTATTTCAACGGGATGAGCCTGAACAAGAACATCGCCAAGGTCGAGAAGACCGGGCCGCTGACCGTGGTGATGACGCTCAACAGTGTCGACGCCGCGTTCATCCAGAACATCGCCATGAGCTTCGCCGCCATCCTGTCCGCCGAGTACGCCGATCAGTTGCTGGCCTCCGGCAAGCCGAGCGACATCAACCAAAAGCCGATCGGCACTGGCCCGTTCGTGTTCAAGAGCTACCAGAAAGATTCCAACATCCGTTACAGCGGCAACAAGCAGTACTGGGACCCGAGCCGGGTCAAGCTCGACAACCTGATTTTCGCCATCAACACCGACGCCTCGGTGCGCGTGCAGAAACTCAAGGCCAACGAATGCCAGATCACCCTGCACCCGCGCCCCGCCGACGTGACAGCGCTGAAAAACGACCCGAAACTGCAACTGATCGAGAAGCCCGGCTTCAACCTCGGTTACATCGCCTATAACGTGCGGCATAAACCGTTCGATCAGCTCGAAGTGCGCCAGGCGCTGGACATGGCGGTGAACAAGCAAGGCATTCTCAACGCCGTCTATCAAGGCGCCGGTCAACTGGCGGTCAACGCCATGCCACCGACCCAATGGTCCTACGACGAGACGATTAAAGACGCCGCCTACAACCCGGAAAAAGCCAAGGAACTGCTCAAGGCTGCCGGCGTCAAGGAAGGCACCGAGATCACCCTCTGGGCCATGCCGGTTCAGCGTCCGTACAACCCCAACGCCAAGCTGATGGCCGAAATGCTCCAGGCGGATTGGGCGAAGATCGGCCTCAAGGTCAAGATCGTCAGCTACGAATGGGGCGAGTACATCAAGCGCACCAAGAACGGCGAGCACGACATCAGCCTGATCGGCTGGACCGGCGATAATGGTGACCCGGACAACTGGCTCGGCACGCTGTACAGCTGCGATGCCATTGGCGGCAACAACTACTCCATGTGGTGTGATCCGGCTTACGACAAGCTGATCAAGCAAGCCAAGGTCGTGACCGATCGCGATCAGCGCACCGTGCTCTACAAACAGGCGCAGCAGTACCTCAAGCAGCAGGTGCCCATCACGCCGGTCGCCCACTCGACGGTCAACCAGCCGTTGAGCGCCAAAGTCGAAGGATTCAAGGTGAGTCCTTTCGGTCGTAACGTGTTCTCGGGCGTCAGTATCGACCAATAACCGATTAGTCAGAACGCTGGAGGCGGATTGCGCCCTCACGCAAGCGTATTGCCGTAATTCGCCAATCAGGCCTATAGCAAACGTTTGCTTTGCGTGAAATGAGTTCAAACCAAATAGCCGCTCACCAAAAAAAGACCGGCATAAAAAAAGAAAACAAGGAGCTTCACCCATGAAACTGAGCAGCACCGCGTTATTGGCCTTGGCCATCAGCAGCGTGACCGCCACGGCGTACGCAGAATCCCAGAGCCAGGCGTTCACGCCGGTTACCGTTAAAGAGAAAAGTGCCCAGAGCGAAGCCACTGGTTTTGTCGAAGGCCAATCGATCACCGGCAGTACGCGGAACTGGTATGCCAACGAGCAATTGAAGCGCGGCGGCAAATTTCGATACAACAAAGACGGCGCATTGGATACGACTGACCGTCGTATCAACTGGGTTCAGGGCACCATCCTCAAGTACAACTCAGGTTTCACCGAAGGTACCGTTGGTTTCAGCACTGAAGTTGCGGCTTACAACGCCATCGCACTGGAACGTGATCGCAAAAACCTGGCCTCTGCTGACGGCGGTGTGCCCTTCGATAGGGATAGGCCTGGTAATAACCGCACCCTGACCAAAGAAGGCGGTGATGCCCAAGGTCAGTGGAGCAAGTTGGGCCTGGCCAACGTTAAGGCCCGCGTCTCCAACACGACCCTGACCGCCGGTCGCCAGAATTTCAGCAGCCCGATGGTCGACGTTATCGGCAACCGTGCGCTGCCTTCGAGCTTCCAGGGTGTGAGCCTGCACAGCGAAGAGCTGGAGAATCTGTCGTTCGACCTGGCCACCTTCGATCGCAACTCTCCGCGTACCGAAGAAAGCCAGCGTAAATTCCGTGCCGAGTACGCCGACCACCTCGTAGAAATCGATCACGTGTACACCGCCGGTATTACCTACCAGCCGTTTGCCAGCCTGACCACCAGCTTGTGGGGCACCCAGGCCGAAGACATGTGGAACCAGTATTACTTCGGCGCCAGCCACGTATTGGGTGACAGCTCGATATTGAGCCTGACCACCGGCCTGAACTACTACAAAACCGTAGACGAAGGTAAAGCCGTATTGGGCGACATCGACAACGACACCTACTCCCTGTCGTTCGGTCTGACCCACCAGGCCCACAGCCTGACCTTCTCGTACCAGGAAGTGAACGGTAACGAATACTTCGACTACCTGCACGAAACCAACGGCATCTATCTGGCCAACTCCTTGCTGTCGGACTTCAACGGTCCGAACGAGAAGTCCTTCCAGATCGCCTACGGCCTGAACATGGCCGAGTACGGCGTGCCGGGCCTGAAATTCAACATCTACCAGGCTCGCGGCTGGGGCATCGACGGTACTCACAACAAGGGCGGCGAATACGCCAGCGTGCAGTCGATGGACGGCGAACATCACTACGAATATGGCATCGGTGCTTCGTACGCCGTTCAGAGCGGCCCGCTCAAAGCCACCGCTATTCGCGCCACCTACACGGCTCACCGCGCCAGCGAAAACCAGTCTGATGGCAGCATCAACGAGTTCCGTCTCGTGACCACCATCCCGTTCAACATTTTGTAAAACCCATGCCTGCGGCTGACTCATGATGAGTCGGCCGTCTGGCTTTTCTGTTCAACCGATTGCAGAGGGCTCTAGATGAAAATGCTTCCCCTACGAGCGGCCATCGCTGCCGCGTTGCTGAGTGTCGCCGTCGGCGTCTCGGCCAAACCCTTGGTGGTCTGTACCGAAGCCAGCCCGGAAGGCTTCGATATGGTCCAGTACACGACTGCAGTCACAGCCGATGCAGTGGCCGAAACCATCTTCAATCGTCTGGCAGACTTCAAGCCCGGCACCACTGAAGTGATCCCGGCACTGGCCGAGTCGTGGGACATCAGCGACGACGGTCTGACCTACACGTTCCACCTGCGCAAAGGCGTCAAGTTTCACACCACCGACTACTTCAAGCCGACCCGCGACATGAACGCCGACGACGTGGTCTGGAGCTTCCAGCGTCAGCTGGACCCGAAACACCCATGGCACAAACTGTCGAGCGTGGGTTTCCCGTACTTTGAAAGCATGGGCTTCAAAGAACTGCTCAAAAGCGTCGAGAAAGTCGACGACAACACGGTCAAATTCACCCTGACCCGCCGTGAAGCGCCGTTCCTGGCCGACATCGCCATGGCCTTCTCCTCGATCTACTCCGCCGAGTACGCCGATCAATTGCTCAAGGCCAACAAGGCCGGCGACCTGAACAACAAGCCGATCGGCACCGGCCCATTCGTCTTCCAGCGTTACGCCAAGGATGCTCAGGTTCGCTTCAAGGCCAACCCGGACTACTTCCGTGGCAAGCCACCGGCTGAAGCGCTAGTCCTGGCGATTGCCACCGACAACAACGTGCGCCTGCAAAAGCTCAAGGCCAACGAGTGCCAGATCGCGCTGTATCCGAAACCGGATGACATCCCGAGCATCAAGAAAGACACCAACCTGAAGGTTGATGAGCTGAACGCGATGACCGTGTCCTATGTCGCCATGAACACCGCCCGCCCGTACATGAGCGACGTGCGCGTGCGTAAAGCCATCGACATCGCCTTCGACAAGGCTGCGTACGTCAACGCGCTGTTCGGCAAAGGCAATGCGACCGTGGCGGTCAACCCGTACCCAGACACCCTGCTGGGCTACAACCATACACTGACCAACCCGCCGCGTGATCTGGACAAGGCTCGCGCCCTGCTCAAGGAAGCCGGCGTACCGGAAGGCACCACGTTTACCCTGTTCACCCGTAACGGCGGCGGCCCGACCAACCCAAACCCGATGCTCGGCGCGCAGATGATGCAGGCCGACCTGGCCAAGGTCGGGATCCAGGTCGATATTCGGGTCATGGAATGGGGCGAAATGCTCAAGCGGGCGAAAAACGGCGAGCACGACATGGTGTCCGCCGGTTGGGCTGGCGATAACGGCGATCCGGATAACTTCCTGACGCCTATGCTCAGTTGCGAGGCGGCCAAGAACGGCGAAAACTACGCTCGTTGGTGCAATGAAAAGTTCCAGGCGCTGATCGACGAAGCACGGGCTAAAGTGAACCCGGACGAACGCACGACGCTCTACGAACAAGCCCAGGCTGTTTTCAATCAGGACCAGCCGTGGATCAGCATGGCGCACACCCGTATGTTCACCGCAATGCGCACCAACGTAGAGGGCTATCACATTAGCCCCCTCACCACGAATAACTTCGCCACCACCCAGGTGAAGTAGATAAGAAACGCCCGGCATCGCTGACCCCAGCGCTGCCGGGCACGCCTAACCGGCTGATGAGGTACACCACACGATGTTTAGTTTTATTGCCCGCCGATTGGGGTTATTGATCCCCACGTTCTTCGGCATCACCTTGCTGACTTTCGCGTTGATTCGCATGATTCCAGGCGACCCCGTGGAAGTAATGATGGGCGAACGTAGAGTCGACCCCGAAATGCATGCTCAGGCAATGGAACGCCTAGGTCTGAACAAACCCCTGTATGCCCAATACCTGGATTACATCGGCAAGTTGGCCCACGGCGATCTCGGCGAATCCCTGCGTACCCGTGAAAGCGTCTGGACCGAGTTCAGCTCTCTATTCCCTGCGACCCTGGAACTGTCCATGGCCGCCCTGTTGTTCGCCGGCATCCTGGGCCTTCTGGCCGGGGTGATTGCGGCACTCAAGCGAGGATCCCTGTTCGACCACGGGGTGATGGGCATCTCCCTGGCGGGATACTCGATGCCGATCTTCTGGTGGGGCCTGATCCTGATCATGTTCTTCTCGGTGAGCCTGGGCTGGACGCCGGTGTCCGGGCGGATCGACCTGCTCTACGACATTGAGCCGCGCACCGGTTTCATGCTGATCGATACGCTGCTAGCCGATGACGTCGGGGCGTTCTTCGATGCCCTGCATCACCTGATCCTGCCGGCTATCGTGCTCGGTACCATCCCGCTGGCGGTGATCGCGCGGATGACCCGCTCGTCGATGCTCGAAGTGCTGCGTGAAGACTACATCCGTACCGCCCGCGCCAAAGGCCTGTCGCCCTCGCGCGTGGTATTCGTTCACGGTCTGCGTAACGCTCTGATTCCGGTACTGACCGTGGTCGGCCTGCAAGTCGGCACGCTGCTGGCCGGTGCGGTCCTGACCGAAACCATTTTCTCCTGGCCCGGCATCGGCAAATGGCTGATCGAAGCCATTGGCGCACGGGACTATCCCGTGGTGCAGAACGGCATCCTGTTAATCGCCTGCCTGGTGATTCTGGTCAACTTCGTAGTGGACATCCTCTACGGCTTTGCCAACCCACGCATTCGTCACCAGCGCTGAGATCAAGACCATGACCACTCTCACTACACCGGTAGCAGTCGATCAAAGCCTGCTGTATCCGTCCCCCTACAAAGAATTCTGGCAAGCATTCTCGAAAAACAAAGGCGCCGTCGCCGGCCTGATGTTCATGCTGCTGGTGATTTTCTGCGCGATCTTCGCCCCATGGGTCGCACCGCATAACCCAAGCGAGCAGTACCGCGACTTCCTGCTGACCCCGCCGTCCTGGCTGGAAGGCGGGCAGATCCAGTTCCTGCTGGGTACCGATGAACTCGGTCGCGACCTGCTGTCGCGTTTGATTCACGGCTCGCGCCTGTCGCTGCTGATCGGCCTTTCGTCGGTGGTGATGTCGCTGATCCCGGGCATTCTGCTGGGTCTGTTCGCCGGCTTCTTCCCGCGCGTGCTCGGCCCGACCATCATGCGTCTGATGGACATCATGCTGGCCCTGCCGTCCTTGCTGCTGGCTGTGGCGATTGTCGCCATCCTCGGCCCTGGCCTGATCAACACCATTATCGCCATCGCCGTGGTTTCGTTGCCGTCCTATGTTCGTCTGACCCGCGCCGCGGTGATGGGCGAACTGAACCGCGACTACGTGACCGCCGCGCGCCTGGCGGGTGCCGGTCTGCCACGCCTGATGTTCATCACCGTGCTGCCAAATTGCATGGCACCGCTGATCGTTCAGGCCACTTTGAGCTTCTCCTCGGCGATTCTCGATGCCGCGGCACTGGGTTTCCTCGGCCTTGGCGTACAACCGCCAACGCCTGAGTGGGGCACCATGCTGGCTTCGGCTCGCGACTACATCGAACGTGCCTGGTGGGTGGTGAGCTTGCCTGGTTTGACCATTTTGCTCAGCGTGCTGGCAATCAACTTGATGGGCGACGGCCTGCGCGATGCGCTGGACCCGAAACTCAAGAACGCCGCCTGAGGAGATTCAAATGTCACTGTTAGAAATCAAGAATCTCAACGTTCGCTTCGGCGACGCCAACGCCGTTCCGGTGGTCGACGGTCTCGACATTTCCGTGGACAAGGGCGAAGTGCTGGCCATCGTTGGCGAATCGGGTTCCGGCAAGTCCGTGACCATGATGGCGCTGATGGGCCTGATCGAGCATCCGGGGATCGTCACCGCCGACGCGCTGAATTTCGACGGCCAGAACATGCTCAAGCTCAGCAACCGTCAACGTCGCAAAATCGTCGGCAAAGACCTGGCCATGGTGTTCCAGGACCCGATGACCGCGCTGAACCCGAGCTACACCGTCGGTTTCCAGATCGAGGAAGTGCTGCGCCTGCACCTGAAAATGTCCCGCAAGGACGCCCGCAAGCGTGCCATCGAACTGCTGGAAAAAGTGGAAATCCCGGGCGCCGCCAGCCGTATGGACGCCTATCCGCATCAACTGTCCGGCGGCATGAGCCAGCGTGTTGCAATCGCCATGGCGATTGCCGGCGAACCGAAACTGCTGATCGCCGACGAACCGACCACCGCACTCGACGTAACGATTCAGGCGCAGATCATGGACCTGCTGCTGGCCCTGCAAAAAGAGCAGAACATGGGCCTGGTGCTGATCACCCACGACCTCGCGGTCGTAGCCGAAACCGCCCAGCGCGTGTGCGTGATGTACGCCGGCCAAGCGGTTGAAGTCGGTCAGGTGCCACAACTGTTCGACATTCCGGCGCACCCGTACAGCGAAGCGCTGCTCAAGGCCATTCCGGAACACAGCCTGGGTGCCGCGCGCCTGTCGACGCTGCCGGGCATCGTTCCCGGTCGCTACGACCGCCCGCAAGGCTGCCTGTTGTCGCCGCGCTGCCCCTACGTGCAGGACAACTGCCGCACCCAGCGTCCGGCCCTTGACCCGAAAAGCAACAGCCTCGCCCGCTGCTTCTACCCGTTGAATCAGGAGGTGGCGTAATGGCCGTCGTACTTACCGCCCGAAACCTGACCCGTCACTACGAAGTGTCCCGAGGCCTGTTCAAGGGGCATGCGACCGTGCGCGCCCTTAACGGTGTGTCGTTCGAACTGGAAGCCGGCAAGACCCTCGCCGTTGTGGGCGAATCAGGCTGCGGCAAATCCACCCTGGCCCGTGCCCTGACGCTGATCGAAGAACCGTCCTCCGGTTCCTTGAAAATCGCCGGGCAGGAAGTCGCCGGTGCCGACAAGGCTCAGCGCAAGCAACTGCGCAAAGACGTGCAGATGGTGTTCCAGAGCCCATACGCGTCACTGAACCCACGGCAGAAGATCGGTGATCAGCTTGCAGAGCCTTTATTGATCAACACCAACCTCAGCGCCTCGGAACGTCGCGACAAAGTCCAGGCGATGATGAAACAGGTGGGCTTGCGTCCCGAGCACTACCAGCGCTATCCGCACATGTTCTCCGGCGGTCAGCGCCAGCGGATCGCCCTGGCCCGCGCGATGATGCTGCAACCCAAAGTGCTGGTGGCGGACGAACCGACCTCGGCGCTGGACGTATCGATTCAGGCGCAGGTACTGAACCTGTTCATGGATTTACAGCAAGAGTTCAACACCGCTTACGTGTTCATCTCCCACAACCTGGCGGTGGTGCGCCACGTCGCCGATCACGTGATGGTGATGTACCTCGGCCGTCCGGTGGAAATGGGCCCGAAAGAGGACATCTACACTCGCCCTCTGCACCCCTACACCCAGGCACTGTTGTCGGCCACTCCGACCATCCACCCGGACCCGACCAAGCCGAAAATCAAGATTGTCGGCGAACTGCCAAATCCGCTGAACCCGCCGTCGGGCTGCGCCTTCCACAAACGCTGCCCGTACGCGACCGAGCGCTGCACCACAGAAGAACCGCTCCTGCGGCTGGTCGACACCCGTCAGGTGGCTTGTCACTACGCCGAGCAATTCCTCGACGGCGCGGTGTAAAAACGGCCTGGAAAAAATGAGAGCGAGCTTGCTCGCGAAGTCGGTGTTTCAGTCACCATCTCTGTCGACTGACAGATTGCTTTCGCGAGCAAGCCCGCTCCCACAGGGACCGAGTTGACCAGACCCCTTCCGCCAGATTGTGTATCAGTCCGGCGAGGGGTTTTCTTTTGTCCGTCATTTACGTTTGCGTGTCTTCCTCATCCTCTTCCTCATCGGCGTCTGGATCATCATCGCCTGATTCGGTCGCAGCGATCATCTGCTCGCTGTGCACGCCTTGCCCGTTCAAGGCCTGTTTTTCATGGTCCTCACACTCTGCCCACACCACCGCCGACGTGCCGAGGGACAGCATCACCAAAACCTTAAGCAACAACACAATTCGTTGATAAATACTCATAGTCGATTCCATCCTTTCTTGGGTGACGCGTGGATGCCTGAAAGGTACTGAGTGAAATTTAGTTCCGATTGACCGGGTTCTCCAGACAGCACGCTACCGGGTAGCAGAAAATGCCGTTGGCGGGGAGATTGGTTTGGAATATGAATTATGCCGAACAGCAATTTCAAAATCAGTGATAACCCGTGGCGAGGGAGCTTGCTCCCGTTCGGCTGCGCAGCAGACGTAAACCCGAAGAATGCAGTTTGACTGAACTACCACAGTGAATGGTTTTGGGGCCGCTTCGCAGCCCAGCGGGAGCAAGCTCTCTCGCCACAGGGAAATTCATTGGTCAATAAAAAAGCCCCGACGCTTACGCATCGGGGCTTTGGGTGTTACGGCTCAGCGATTAATGATGCTCACGCGTCGCCCTGAATTTCACATCCGGCCAACGCTCTTCCATCAGCGCCAGGTTAACCCGCGTCGGGGCCAGGTAGGTCAGGTGACCACCACCATCGACTGCAAGGTTTTCCACAGCCTTGACCCGGAATTCCTCGAACTTCTTCTTATCGTCGCAATCAATCCAGCGCGCGGAATAAACAGTGATCGGCTCGTACGAGCACTCGACCTTGTATTCCTCTTTCAGGCGGCTGGCGACCACGTCGAACTGCAGCACACCGACAGCACCCAGGATGATGTCGTTGCTGCGCTCGGGGAAGAACACCTGAGTGGCGCCTTCTTCGGCCAGTTGCTGCAGGCCCTGACGCAGTTGCTTGGATTTCAGCGGATCACGCAGACGCACACGACGGAACAGTTCCGGGGCGAAGTGCGGGATGCCGGTGAAGCCCAGGACTTCGCCTTCGGTGAAGGTGTCGCCGATCTGGATGGTGCCGTGGTTGTGCAAACCGATGATGTCGCCAGCGAAGGCCTCTTCCAGCTGCTCACGCTCGGAGGAGAAGAACGTCAGCGCGTCGCCGATCCGCACGTCTTTGCCGGTGCGCACGTGGCGCATTTTCATGCCTTTTTCGTACTTGCCGGAGCAGATACGCATGAAGGCGATGCGGTCGCGGTGTTTTGGGTCCATGTTCGCCTGGATCTTGAACACGAAGCCGGCGAATTTCTCTTCAACCGGTTCCACGGTGCGCTCGTTGGCGACACGGGCCAGCGGTTTCGGTGCCCAGTTGACCACGGCGTCGAGCACGTGATCGACACCGAAGTTGCCCAGTGCAGTACCGAAGAATACCGGCGTCAGTTGGCCGTCGAGGAATTCCTGTTGATTGAATTCGTGGCAGGCGCCCTGCACCAGTTCCAGCTGATCAACGAAGCGATCGTATTCATCGCCCAAGTGCGCGCGGGCTTCGTCGGAGTCGAGCTTCTCGATGATTTTCACATCGGTGCGTTCGTGGCCGTGGCCCGCGGTGTAGACGATGATGTAGTCGTCGGCGAGGTGATAAACACCCTTGAAATCGCGGTAGCAACCGATCGGCCAGGTGATCGGCGCCGCCTTGATCTTCAGGACCGCTTCGATTTCGTCGAGCAGTTCAATCGGGTCGCGGATGTCACGGTCGAGTTTGTTGATGAAGCTGACGATCGGCGTGTCACGCAGACGGCAAACGTCCATCAGCGCGATGGTCCGAGGCTCTACACCCTTACCGCCATCGAGGACCATCAATGCCGAGTCCACTGCCGTCAGAGTGCGGTAGGTATCTTCGGAGAAGTCTTCGTGGCCCGGGGTGTCGAGCAAGTTGATCATGTGATCGCGATACGGGAACTGCATGACCGACGTGGTAATCGAGATACCACGCTGCTTTTCCATTTCCATCCAGTCGGAGGTGGCATGGCGGTCGGATTTTCGAGATTTCACCGTGCCCGCAATCGCAATCGCCTTGCCCATCAGCAAGAGCTTCTCGGTGATGGTGGTTTTACCGGCATCGGGGTGGGAAATAATGGCGAAAGTGCGGCGTTTCGCGACTTCGGCGGCCTGTTTGGTCATGGGAAATCGCCTGGCAGGTGATTCAAAAAAGGGCGGCGAGTATAGCGCAAACCGACATCTACGGACCACCGTCCGTAAGGCTTCCCGAACACCGCATCCCCTGTAGGAGCTGCCGAAGGCTGCGATCTTTTGATCTTGTTTTTTTCAAGACCACCGAAGATCAAGATCAAAAGATCGCAGCCTTCGGCAGCTCCTACGCGGTGGCTAAATGCTGTTAATTATGGAACCTTTTAAAAGGTGGAGGCGTCCACTCCCCTGTTACGGCACTCGTACCAGGGGCTGAAAAATCAGCAAGTTGGCCTGACGAGGCTGCGCTTATGGCTCGATTTCATGCGGTTTTATCAGCATGAAGAGCTGCTTCTCGCGAACGTTGTTTTCCCGGCAGCCAGGAATGGCATTGCCACACGGGACTGCGTTCGCCGACAAAGAAAAAAGGAGTCCGCCTGTGGCTATTCGCTATGGCAAAGGGCTGATAGGAGGTGCGGTTGTCGTCGCCCTTCTGGCCCTGCTGGTCCACTGGATTGGCATCAACACGATCGAACAGTACCGCGACGATTTGTTGTTTTACCTGCAAGCTCATCTGATTCTCGTCCTCGTATCCATGCTGGCCGCCCTTGTAGTGGGCATACCCGCCGGTATCTTCCTCAGCCGCCCGACCATGGTGGGCCGCGCTGAACGCTTCATGCAGATCTTCAACATCGGCAACACCGTGCCGCCTCTCGCCGTACTGGCCATCGCCCTGGGCATCCTCGGCATCGGCAGCGGCCCTGCGATTTTCGCCTTGTTCCTCGCCTCACTGTTGCCGATTGTGCGCAACACCTATGAAGGCCTGAAAAACGTCCAGGGTTCGCTGAAGGAAGCGGCCGTTGGCATCGGCATGACACCAACTCAGGTGCTGTGGCGGGTCGAACTGCCGAACGCCGTGCCGATCATCATTGGCGGCGTGCGCGTGGCGCTGGCGATCAACGTCGGTACCGCACCGCTGGCGTTCCTGATCGGCGCCAACAGCCTGGGCAGCCTGATTTTCCCCGGCATCGCCCTGAACAATCAGCCGCAACTGCTGCTCGGCGCGGCATGCACCGCCCTGCTGGCCTTGCTGCTCGACGGCCTGGTGACACTCGCCAGCCGCCTCTGGCTCGAACGCGGCTTGCGCCCGTCTTAAGCCTCGGCAAAGGAATTTTTATGAAAAAAATCTGCTTATTTTTAGGCTGCGCCCTGCTGCTTGCAGGATTTGCACAAGCCGCTGAAAAACCGGTGATCCGCATCGGCGCCCGGGTGTTCACCGAACAAACCCTGCTGGCGGAAATCACTTCCCAATACCTGCGCGCCAAGGGTTACGACACCCAGGTGACCGGCGGTCTGGGCAGCAACCTGGCTCGCAGCGCCCACGAAAGTGGCCAACTGGACTTGATGTGGGAATACACCGGCGTGTCGCTGGTGGCTTATAACCACATCACTGACAAGCTCGACAGCGCTCAGTCCTACGCCCGAGTGAAAGAACTCGACGCGAAAAAAGGCCTGATCTGGCTTACCCCGTCGAAGTTCAGCAACACCTACGCCCTGGCACTGCCGGAAAACACCGCAAAAGCGTATCCGCAGATCAACACCATCAGCGAGCTGAACACAGTGCTGCAGGCTGAGGCGAAGACCCATCACCTCGTCGCCCTGGACACCGAGTTTGCCAACCGTTCCGACGGTCTGGACGGCATGGTCGACCTCTACGGCATGAACCTGACCCGCAAAAACATCCGGCAGATGGATGCTGGTTTGGTCTACACCGCCCTGCGCAATGGTCAGGTGTTCGCCGGCCTGGTCTACACCACCGACGGTCGTTTGAACGCCTTCAAGCTCAAATTGCTGGAAGACGACAAACATTACTTCCCGGACTACACCGCCGCGCCGGTGGTGCGTCAGGTTTACCTCGACGCCCACCCGAAACTCGCCGAAGAGCTCAAGCCGCTGGCCGAACTGTTCGACGACGCCACCATGCGTCAGCTCAATGCGCGGGTCGATGTCGATCACGAAAGTCCTTCATCCGTTGCTGCAGATTTCCTGCGCCAGCACCCCATCCACTGAGGAGGAAAAGCCATGGAATTCTTGAACGCCTTTTCCCATCTCGATTGGCCGCAGGTTTTGCACCTGACCTGGCAGCACATCACCCTGGTTGGCATCGCCGTGACCCTGGCGATTCTGGTCGGCGTGCCGCTGGGCATCCTGATGACCCGCTTCCCGACACTGGCTGGCCCGTTGCAAGCCAGCGCTACGGTGTTGCTGACCGTGCCATCGATTGCGCTGTTCGGCTTGCTGCTGCCGTTCTATTCGAAATTCGGCCAGGGCCTCGGCCCGATGCCGGCGATCACCGCCGTGTTTCTGTACTCGTTGCTGCCGATCATGCGTAACACCTACCTGGCGCTGACCGGCGTGGAACCTGGCATTCGTGAAGCGGCGCGTGGCATCGGCATGACCTTCGGCCAGCGCCTGCGCATGGTCGAACTGCCGATTGCCGTGCCAGTGATCCTCGCCGGCGTGCGCACCGCCGTGGTCATGAACATCGGTGTGATGACCATCGCCGCGACCATCGGCGCCGGTGGCCTCGGTGTACTCATTCTCGCTTCCATCAGCCGCAGCGACATGTCGATGCTGATCGTCGGCGCCGTGCTGGTCAGTCTCCTGGCCATCTTCGCCGACCTGCTTCTGCAATGGCTGCAACGCACGCTGACTCCAAAAGGACTCCTGAAATGATCGAACTTCAAAACCTCAGCAAGACCTTCCAAAGCAACGGCAAAGATGTGAAAGCCGTGGACTCGGTAAGCCTGACCGTCAATGAAGGCGAGATCTGCGTGTTCCTCGGGCCATCGGGCTGCGGCAAAAGCACCACGCTGAAGATGATCAACCGCCTGATCAAACCGACCTCCGGCAAGATCCTGATCAACGGCGAAGACACCACCGACCTCGACGCCGTGACCCTGCGTCGCAACATCGGTTATGTGATCCAGCAGATCGGTCTGTTCCCGAACATGACCATCGAAGAAAACATCACCATCGTTCCGCGCCTGCTCGGCTGGGACAAACAGAAATGCCACGACCGCGCCCGCGAGTTGATGAGCATGATCAAGCTCGAACCCAAGCAGTACCTGACTCGCTATCCGCGTGAGTTGTCCGGCGGCCAGCAGCAGCGGATCGGCGTGATTCGCGCGCTGGCGGCGGATGCGCCACTGTTGTTGATGGACGAACCGTTCGGCGCGGTCGACCCGATCAACCGCGAGATGATCCAGAACGAGTTCTTCGAGATGCAACGGGCGCTGAACAAGACCGTGATCATGGTCAGCCACGACATCGACGAAGCGATCAAGCTTGGCGACAAGATCGCGATTTTCCGCGCCGGCAAACTGCTGCAGATCGACCATCCGGATACGCTGCTCGCGCACCCGGCGGATGACTTTGTCAGCAACTTCGTCGGCCAGGACAGCACCCTCAAGCGTCTGCTGCTGGTGAAAGCCGAAGACGCGGCGGACAACGCGCCGTCGGTGAGTCCCGAAACGCCGGTGGCTGAAGCGCTGGAGTTGATGGACGAGCTTGACCGTCGCTACGTGGTGGTGACCTGTGCCGAGAACAAGGCCTTGGGCTACGTGCGCCGCCGCGACCTGCACCGTCAGACCGGCACCTGCGCGCAATACCTGCGCGAGTTCAACGCCACCGCAGTCTACGACGAGCATTTGCGCATCCTGCTGTCGCGCATGTACGAGTTCAACCGTTCGTGGCTGCCGGTAATGGATGCCGAGCGGGTGTTCCTGGGTGAGGTAACTCAGGAATCGATTGCCGAGTACTTGAGCTCCGGTAAGTCTCGTGGGGGCAAGACCAGTATTGTTTCGCCGGCTGAGACTGCTGTCGCCTGATCTGACGCCTTCGCGGGCAAGCCTCGCTCCTACAGGTTTTACACAGTACCTGTGGGAGCACGGCCCGGTTGTTCAATCAGGAGGAAATCGCCTGATCGGCGGGAATGAACTCGAAGCGCACGTCAACCGTCGGTGTCTGAGGAAGCGTGATACGGATCACTGGGATCCAGATGCCGGTTTGCGTCTTGAAATCTCGCTGGTCGTATTGCGCCCCCGCCTTGCCGGCATCGTTGACGTAGAAAACCGCCTCGACCGGGAGGGTTTTACCAATATTCTGGTCCCATTTGGCCATGCGGAATTCGTTCTGCGTATTGAAAGCAAAGGTTCCGCCCATCCCCTGCGCTTTAATCGCTTCATTGAAAGCAGTGGTGGCTCCCTGGTTCAAATTGTCGCGCACATTGAATCCGCACAAGTGGGAATACTTGTTCGGAAAGTTATTGTAATGCGCGATATATTGAGCGGCGGTGTTAATGCTCTGAGACTGGCATTCCCTACTTGAAGGAAAACCGAGCCTCTCACCACAGCCTTGTCCACCCCGAACATCAGTCCCCCCGTCCACCGGAAAAAAACACAATATTTCCGGATCCATTTTATCAACTGGCGCAAAAAATATAGGATAAAAGATAAAGCCATTATTATAGCCAAACACCAGCTTACTGAACTTGGCATCCGCCCGCAGATAGGAAAACGATACCCCGGTTGCTGCAGGATTCGGGTTCCAGAAGTGGAACTGGGTAGAGTGTTGGGTCGCACGCAACAGCACGCCCGAACACAGGAACGCTGGCGCGGAAGGGTTGTTTCGGCACATGTTCGCCTTATTGAGGTAGCGCTCCGTGAGGTATTGTGCGGTCACCGGGCCAGAAGCGGCGCCCAATGTATTGACTGCGCGGGATTCAATGGCCTGCCCGTCGAAACCAGACACATTGACCGGTGCAACTTCGTGACTCGCGCAGCCGGCAACAACCAACGCAATCAGCAAGACAACTAATCTGTTCATATTCACGCACTCTGAGGGGTTGATTCAAAGATTAATAAACACGCGCACCACTCCCGCCAGATTTAGGATCGACAGGTACCACGGCGACATCATCAGCAACAGTTCAACTTAATCGCGCGACCAAAGAAGTTCGCAGTTAACAAAACAAACAGGATTACCTTAATAGGATTTCTGTCATCCAACACCTGTTAGAACTAACAGTAATGATGTTACCGCCATACCTTATCGAGATTAAAAATGTCAGTGCTATTACCAACCGATCATCCGCCCCCCATCGAAAATTTGCTGCGCGGGGGAACATCAACCTGTCATGTGGGTCGGTTACATCAGTGACAGAGCGGCACCGCACGACGGAAGCGTGCAAAAACGCGACATTTTTTGTTGATCTCAAGCGCCTCACGCCCTAAAGTTCGCGCCGAACGTCCATGCTGGAAACGATCCATCCGGCTCAAGTACTGACGACGAGACAGCAAGGCCAAGGGAAAGCACCGCCTCCCATGGCCTTTTTGCTTTCGGCGACATGCCTTGGGAAGTAGGCGAACCAAAGTGGGGATACGGAGGGCGTTCATTTGCACCCATTGATAATTTCAGTTTGCCAGTAGGAGTTCCCAGCATGTCGATCAACGTCGAAGACTATTTCGCGCGCGATACCTTCCAGAAAATGAAGGCGTTCGCCGACAAACAAGAAACCCCGTTCGTGGTGATCGACACCGCGATGATCAGCCAGGCCTACGACGACCTGCGCGCCGGTTTCGAATTCGCCAAGGTCTACTACGCAGTCAAGGCCAACCCGGCCGTTGAAATCATCGACCTGCTCAAAGAGAAAGGCTCGAACTTCGACATCGCCTCGATCTACGAGCTCGACAAAGTGATGAACCAGGGCGTCGGCCCGGATCGCATCAGCTACGGCAACACCATCAAGAAATCCAAAGACATTCGCTACTTCTACGACAAGGGCGTGCGTCTGTACGCCACCGACTCCGAAGCTGACCTGCGCAACATCGCCAAGGCTGCACCGGGTTCGAAAGTCTACGTGCGCATCCTGACTGAAGGCTCGACCACCGCTGACTGGCCACTGTCGCGTAAATTCGGCTGCCAGACCGACATGGCCATGGACCTGCTGATCCTCGCTCGCGACCTGGGCCTGGTGCCTTACGGCATCTCGTTCCACGTTGGTTCGCAGCAGCGCGACATCAGCGTCTGGGACGCCGCGATCGCCAAGGTCAAAGTGATCTTCGAACGTCTGAAAGAAGAAGACGGCATCCACCTGAAGCTGATCAACATGGGCGGCGGCTTCCCGGCCAACTACATCACCCGCACCAACAGCCTGGAAACCTACGCTGAAGAAATCATCCGTTTCCTCAAGGAAGACTTCGGCGACGACCTGCCGGAAATCATCCTGGAACCAGGCCGTTCGCTGATCGCCAACGCCGGCATCCTGGTCAGCGAAGTAGTGCTGGTTGCCCGTAAATCCCGTACCGCGGTAGAACGATGGGTGTACACGGATGTGGGCAAGTTCTCCGGCCTGATCGAAACCATGGACGAAGCCATCAAGTTCCCGATCTGGACCGAGAAGAAAGGCGAAGTGGAAGAAGTGGTCATCGCCGGCCCGACCTGCGACAGCGCCGACATCATGTACGAAAACTACAAGTACGGCCTGCCGCTGAACCTGGCGATCGGTGACCGTTTGTACTGGTTGTCGACCGGTGCTTACACCACCAGCTACAGCGCCGTTGAATTCAATGGCTTCCCGCCGCTGAAATCTTTCTACGTGTAAGCGCTACACGCAGAAATCAAAAAGCCCGTGACGTGTCATGGGCTTTTTTTATTTGACCGCATTCATTGTCTGTAAAAGTTGATCAGACATGGCTTTAACTTCAGCCAGCGAAAAATCCACCAGTCTGAGCGAGCTGTTGGCACGGGCCACGGTTTGCCCGGGATGATTGGTTTGAAGATCCCGCTGGGCTTCACCCAGGATGTACGTCAGCCGATAACAGAAGTCGCTGAGATTGTTCACCGCCCCGGTGGTGCGCCGGTATAGCTCGGACAGCCGAGCAAGATGCTCTCTCGCCATGCCCAGCCGTTCCTGCTGAGAATAGGGCCGGCTCGGGTCAAACTGCATGCCCGGAAGACCAATCCGACCTTGCGAGTAATAGGCTTCGATCTTGGAAATAGGATCGTGGCATTGGCATAAGGGAAGCCCGATCGATTCGATGAATCGAACAAAAATATTGTGTATCGTTTCACCGACGCTGCGTACTATTTCTTTAAATCTTGATACGCCTGACTTACACCGTTCCAGCCGAGACCAAAGTTCACGCATGACATCGATTACATCCGCAGGGGGAGGCACATACCAATCTCTGGACTTGACCACACTAAACTGTGTGGCATCAAGTTCACTGACTGGGGACGTTGTGCTTACGCCTGCTGTCCTTTGACGAAACTCTTGGGTAAAACCATAAGTCTCTTCAAAAGTCTGCGCCGTTACACTGCCCAACACAGGTACATCTGCGGTGATTGTCCGCCAGTGAGTGGCGTTTACCATTGCCGTCTCAATCAATGCCTCGGCATTAGGCGGCGGCAACATAGTGTGGCCTGATCGCGCAATGTCATCGGAAAGACGTTTTATTTCCGCCAAAGTCTCAGGTAACTCATTCAGAAAGTCGACATACTCTTTCAATGTAACAAAGTTCTTTTGTGCCAGTAAGTAATCGAGCATCTGCAGGTTCCTCCTCATCACCAACCCTCGGTGCCAACTGATCGCCTGGCACCGAGGGTGACGAAGTTGAATTTAACGGTTAGGTACCGATACAGGCACAAGGAACGCCATAAACAGGTTCGCTTGCTGTTTGAACCCGGCGCTGCGGGCGTCATCATCAGTAAATGAAATCTCGTCGGTAGCAGCCAGGTATTGCTCAAATGCTGTAATCGCTGGACTGTAACCCGCTACATAGACTTTGCGTTGATCTTCGATCGAGTGGATGGCTTGCAGGTACTTGATCTTGCCGGCCGATGCACTGACAACGCCGTCTTGACGATCGATCTCTGCAGTGACCGCTTCGATTTTTTCTCGCAGTTTTTCGCTCTCACGAACCATATCCAGAAAACGAATACCGTTTCCGATATCGCCAATCGTTTTCTTGAGTTGTTCAATGGCGAACATCACCAGCTGGACCTCTGGCGGTGCCAGGCCCAACGTCTTCACTTTTTCGATGGTCAGCGTAATGTCCTTGCCCAGCTCTTCAATGCCCTTCTTTTCCAGCAAAGCGATAGCCTCAGCAATGGCTTTTCGCTCAGCCTGGAGAGCGATCACTTTTGCTCGCAATTGAATGACTTCTGCGTTTGCCAGCGCTTCTTCACGCTCAAAGTCAGCGATGTAACCCAGTGTCAAACGCCGGTCGAACGGGTCACGGATTTCATTCAGGCAACTGCGGATCCGCGAGCCTTGCTGGCGAATCGATTCTGCGCAATGACTCAACAGTTTTCGGCGCTCGTCCTTGATTTCTTCAATCTCCTGCCCATCGCTCGTTTCTTCCAGATCGTTCTCGATTCTGGCGAGCCGTCGCAAACCGTTTTCAAGCTCATTAATACCTTCAAGCGCGGTACTTTGTAGTTGGCTCGAACTTTGGCCGACACCTTGAACGAGCCGATTGAAGCGGTCGAACAGATCCGGCAGATAGCTCAGCTTTACCCGCCAGACTTCCGCCTGGGTGCGGTGATCGCTCATCTGCTCACGGGTAAGGCGCAACGTGGCGAGATCCAGTCTCGGATAAGCCTGCTGAAGCGGCACAGTGAACCCCATTGCACGCCCCCTTACCCCGTAATTGCGCTCATATTCCTCATCGGCCTCTTTGAAGACCCGGATCAGCTTGTCCGAATCAGATTCGATTTGCTGCCACGGATTAACCACCTCTTCAAACTCGGTCATGAAAATCCTGAGACTCAATGCGTCATTGATACGACCTACCGACCCCGTAGAATTTCTGATGCACAGGTGCAGGACGCTCCACACGTGCATCAGGTTCTGCGTGGCAATATCGGCATCGATCGCTACAACCATCAGGCTTTGCAGATCATGCTTCACCCGTGCCAGCGAACCCAGGGTTTGGTTCTTGCTGGTGAGAATCTGGATATCCTTTTCCTGCCGGGCATACAGCTCATTGCGCCGAGCGCGGATGTTTTCCGCTTCCACGCCCATGTAAATGGCCATCGCCAGTCCGACAATGTTCATCCCTGCGGCAGCCTTCAGCGCCTCTTGAACCGCGGCCTTGTACTCGGTATTTTTGATATCGATTTCTTTTGCACGCTCATCGATAACTATTTTCAGCTGCTTGATATCTTCAGCCAAAGAACTGCTTTCAATCAGCCCTACTCTCAGCTTGATATCCGGCAAGATGTACTCGCGCAGATCATAACCAAACATATCAAGATCTGTTTTAATACCTTCCACCACCTGAAGATTATAATCAATCTTCTCGAAAATTCGTTGAAGGTAATAATCCAGCGTACTGACAGTGTCATCCTCCAGCTCGACACCTGGAAATTTATCACCCAGTTCCAACTCAAGCTTCTTCAGTTGTTCCAGAGTCTTTACATTGTGTTGATCCAGCAGAGCGGAAGCTTTTACTTCACTGTAGACCTCTTTCATCGAGGCACCATAGGTCAGCATGCTTTTGGCAAAATCCTTGAGGCCGCGGCCCGTCATCATGATCCGCTCACGTAATGGCGACCAGCGTCTGGCATGATTTCTGGTATTTAAAAAAGTACTTAAGAAATCTTCAGGCCTCAGCCCCGAACCACCGTCCTGCCCTGCACCAAAACGGAGATAGTCCGTAACATCATTCAATGTATAGGGCAGCGCCAGGCCGGCCGCTTCATATTTTCGCAAATCAATGATTTGTTTTTTGGTCAGCAACAGACCTGTATCACGAACAACATTTTCACTTTGCGAAGTGGAAGCATCACTAAATAATTTTGGCGCTTCAGTTGCGAAACGCACAATTTCATCAGGGGTTGCATTTTTCAATGCTTCGCCCCACAGGTTTTCATTGGACATAATCATTCCTTTAATTAGCCACTCATCAATCAATTAAAATAAGAAACCGGAATACAAAACCTAAAATCAAACACAACTCTCAAATCTCACGCAAAGACTAAACAAAAAAACAGGACAACCAAACAACCAAGCCAATTCAAAATGTACGCGCACACCCACACACTAACGACCACTCACCGCTGTAAGTTATTGACCCACACCTACCCAACCACACAATTGTCGACAATATTAAAGTTGTGCAGATTAAAGGCGTTGTGAGTTACTTAATAACTGCAACCTATTGCGGTAGTCCTGAGCCAATGCTTGCACATGAGGATCTAACGCACTGGCAAGTGTCTGAGCGCTGACGTGGAGAAAGGCGAGGTTTGCGGTAAGCATTGCACGGCGAAACCAAACCAGTGCCTCTTCAACCCGGGATTGATCAAGCAGCACGCTGGCATAACTGAACTGCCCGCGAAAATCCCCAGCCTCGGCAGATTGTTGATACCAGTGAAATGCCGCTGCAGGATCAGCCGGACATGACACACCGTCTTCCAGATACCGGCCCAACAAGTTCATCGACTTGGCGTGACCGAGTTCGGCGGCGCGTTGATAGAAGCTCAGTGCCCTTGCCTGATCCTCGATCACTCCTCGGCCTGTGGCCAGCAAATTGGCGTAGTTGTACATCGCCCAATCCAACCCAGTCTCGGCGGCCTGACGATAATGCCCCGCTGCGATCACCGCATCGGCGGCACAACCCCAACCGTGCTCATGACAGCGACCCAGCATGTTGCGCGCCATCAGGTGCCCTTGCCGGGCGGCGATCTCGAACCAGCGCACGGCTAGCCGCTGATCCTGCTCAATCCCTCGCCCGTCCAGGAGGATCTGCCCGAGCAACGCCTGAGCATCGAGCACACCTTCACGGGCGGCGATCAGGATCGCCTGAGCCGCTCGCGCCGGGCTTTCTTCGAGCATCGATTTGAGGCGGTCGCCGTCGAGGATTTCTTCGCGACGCAACCGAAAGTCCGTCACTTACACCTCGACCCAGCGACGCAACAGGTTGTGATAGGTGCCGGTCAGGCGGATCAATGAAGGATGGTCGGGCATGTCTTGGGTCAGTTGCTGAATCGCCCCGTCCATCTCGAACAGCAAGGCGCGCTGGCTGTCTTCACGCACCAGGCTTTGCGTCCAGAAAAACGAGGCGTAACGGGTGCCGCGAGTGACGGCGTTGACCTTATGCAGGCTGGTCCCGGGATACAGAATCATGTCACCGGCGGGCAATTTCACGCGCTGGGTGCCGAAGGTGTCCTGGATTTCCAGTTCGCCGCCGTCGTAGTCCTCCGGTTCACTGAAGAACAGCGTCGCCGACAGGTCGGTGCGCACACGCTCGATACTGCCCTTGGGCTGACGCACAGCGTTGTCGATGTGGAAGTCGAAACTGCCACCGGCCGTGTAGCAGTTCAGTAACGGCGGGAAGACCTTGTGCGGTAATGCCGCCGACATGAACTGCGGATTTTTCCACAACCGTTCAAGCATCGCCGCACCGATTTCCTTGGCCAACGGATGCCCTTCCGGCAGTTGCAGATTGTGCTTGGCCTTGGCCGACTGGTAACCGGCGGTGATTTTGCCATCGGCCCAATCCGCCTGCGTCAGGGCTTCGCGAATGCGCTGCACTTCTTCTTTCGCGAACACGCCAGGAATGTGCAGCAACATGGAAAGACCACCTGAAGGCAAAGGGGCGTCAATGGTATTGATTCTTATTGCCCGTGTAAAACCCGTGCGACGAATGAAACCGCAAAAACCGTAAAGGTAAATTGTAAAGAATGTAAATTCGTAGCGAATAGCAACGTTTCGCAATTGATACAAATACGTATTTACTCTACATTCCGCGGCCTCAAATCCTTGGGGAGGGGAATTCACATGTCACGCCAACAACTACAACTAACGGTCGGTTCACCGCGTTTGCTCGCGTCTGCAATTGGCGTGGCGATCACTGCCGGCTCTGCGGGACACATGGTTTTCGCGGCCGAGAAGACTGACGAAAAAGCACCGAACAATGCGATTTCCCTGGACGCGACCAGCGTTGTGGGTGAGCAGAACGACACCTCCTACAAGACCGATACTTCGACCTCCAAGAAGTACACCGCGCCACTGCGCGAGACGCCGAAAAGCGTCACCGTGATTCCGCAACAAGTGATTCGCGACACCGGCGCCACCAGCCTGGTCGACGCCCTGCGCACCACCCCGGGCATCACCTTTGGTGCCGGCGAAGGCGGCAACCCGGCCGGCGATCGTCCGATCATTCGCGGCTTCAACGCCGAAAGCGACACGTTTGTCGACGGCATGCGCGACCCTGCGTCCCAGAGCCGCGAAATCTTCAACGTTGAATCGATCGAAGTCAGCAAGGGCCCGGGTTCAGCCTTCACCGGCGCCGGCTCCACCGGTGGCAGCCTGAACCTGGTGAGCAAGACCGCCAAGCTGGGCAATTCCTACAACGGCGGCTTCACCTGGGGCTCGGACCAGACCCAGCGCACCACCCTCGATCTGAACCAGCAGATGACCGACACCTCGGCCTTTCGTCTGAACCTGATGAAGCATGAAGCCAACGTCGCCGGGCGTGACACCGTGGACGTCAGTCGCTGGGGCGTAGCGCCATCCTTCGCCTTCGGCCTGGGCACCGACACACGCCTGACCGTCGGCTACTACCACGTCGAAACCGACGACATGCCCGACTACGGCATCCCGTTGACCCTGAGCCCCAACCGCAGCAAATACAACGTCGACAAGCCGGCCAACGTTGACCGCGACAACTTCTACGGCCTCACCAGTCGCGATTTCCGCCAAACCACCAATGACAGCGGCACCCTCAAGCTCGAACACGATCTGAATGAAGACCTGACCGTATCGAACAGCTTCCGCATGTCCCGTTCGACCCTGGACTACATCGTCACCAACCCGGACGACAGCAAGGGCAACGTGGTCAATGGCAGCGCTTACCGTGGCGCGAAGAGCCGTAACTCGACGTCCAGCGGCTGGATCAACCAGACCGACCTGAGCGCCAAGTTCAACACCGGTTCCATCGAGCACAGCCTGGTGACCGGCCTGGAGTTTTCCTATCAGGACACCCACAACCGCCCGTACACCCTGACCTCCACCGCCAGCGGCACCCGATGCAACGGCGCCCTGTTCACCTCCGGCGACTGCACCAGCCTGTACAACCCGACGCCTGGGGATAACTGGAACGGCACGATCACCGACAGCACAGCGTTCACTGACACCAACACCAAAACCGCCGCGGCCTACGTGTTCGATACCCTGAAGTTCAACGAGCAATGGTCCCTGAACCTGGGCCTGCGTTATGACAACTACCAGGTCGAATCCAGCGGCCACGCCAACGCCAGCAGCACAGCGCCAGCAAACGATTTCTCCCGTGCGAACACCAGCGACCTGGTGAACTACCAGATCGGCGTGGTCTACAACCCGTTGCCTAACGGCAGCATCTACGCGGCCTATTCGACCTCCAGCAACCCGGCCGGCGAAACCAGCGGCAACGGTGGCCTGGAACTGGCAGCGAACAACAGCCGTCTGGACCCGGAAAAGAACCGCAACTACGAAATCGGCACCAAGTGGGACTTCTTCGGTGACGATCTGTCGCTGACCGCCGCGCTGTTCCGCACCGAGAAAACCAACGCGCGGATCAACGATCCGGACGGTGGCACCACGCAAGTACTGGACGGCGAACAGCAGGTCAATGGTCTGGAACTGAGCTACGCCGGCAAGCTGACCCGTAACTGGAGAGTCTTCGGCGGCTACACCTACATGGACAGCGAAGTGGTCAAAACCACCCTCGCCGCCGATGAAGGCAACCACATGCCAAGCACGCCACAGAACAACTTCACGTTCTGGTCGACCTACGACCTGGTGCCGGACAAGTTGACCATCGGTGCCGGTGCGACCTACGTCGATTCCCAGTTCGGCAACGTCGCCAATTCGGTGGAGATCCCGTCTTACTGGCGTTACGACGCAATGGCCAGCTACCGCCTGACCAAGAACGTCGACCTGCAACTCAACGTGCAGAACCTGACCGACGAGCGTTACTTCGACCAGATCCTCCAGAACCACTACGCCCACGTGGCGGCGGGCCGTACCGCCCTGCTGAGTGCCAACTTCCACTTCTGATAATAGAAGCGTGAAGGCCAAAGCCCCGTTCATCGAAGTGAACGGGGCTTTTGTGTGTAAAAAAGAATGCTTCTCGACAACTCACGGCATAATGCGCGCCGTGATGATGACTTTTGAACGAACAAGGCGAGCGACGTGTTGAAGAAATCCCTGTTCCAGTTGCACTGGTTTTTCGGCATCAGCGCCGGACTGGTCCTGGCCCTGATGGGCATTACCGGGGCGGCGGTATCGTTCCAGGATGAAATCCTGCGGGCGTTGAACCCCTCTGTGCTGCACGTCGAAAAGCAGATTGCCGGCGTTCTTCCACCTGCCGAGCTGGTAGAAAAAATCGAAGGCGCTTCGGGCAAGAAAGTCTCGATGCTCTGGGTCGAGACCGACAGCGGCAACGCCGCGCGGGTGATCTTCACGGCGCCACCCGGTGAACGTCGCGGGCCGATGCGTTACTTCGACCCGTACACCGGCGAGTTCATGGGCGACGTCACGGGCCAGGATTTCTTTGGCCTGATGCTGCAACTGCACCGGGTCCTGGCCATGGGCGATATCGGCCGGCAGATCACCGGCGCCTGTACGCTGATTCTGGTGTTCTTCTGCCTGTCCGGCCTGTACCTGCGTTGGCCACGCCAGTGGAAAAGCTGGCGCGCCTGGCTGACCCTGGACTGGAATAAAAAGGGTCGCAGCTTCAACTGGGATTTGCACTCAGTGGCTGGCACCTGGTGCCTGGTGTTCTATCTTTTGGCAGCGCTGACCGGGCTATCCTGGTCGTACGAGTGGTACAACAAAGGCCTGACCCGGCTGCTTTCCGATTCGCCGCAGAACGAACGGGTCCGCAGTGGTCGCGGTCCTGCGCCAAGCGGCCCGGCCCCGACTGCCGATTACGCTGCGATATGGAGCAGCATCTACAGCGCCGCCGGCCCTGGGCTTGCGTCCTACAACGTGCGTATGCCGCCCGTGGCCGGACAACCGGCAACGGTGTTCTACCTGCTGAGGAATTCCCCCCACGACCAGGCACGGAACCAGCTCACCCTCGATCCGGCGACCGGCATCGTCAGCCGTCATGACCGTTACAGCGACAAGAGCCTCAAGGCGCAGCTGCTGACCAGTATCTATGCGCTGCACGTTGGCAGTTATTTCGGGATGATCGGGCGGATTATCCTGACCATCGCCGCGCTGACCATGCCGCTGTTTTTCATCACTGGCTGGTTGCTGTACCTGGATCGTCGACGCAAGAAACGTCAGATCAAGGATGCCCGCAAAGGCCTCGCGCAACCGGGTAGTGATACGCCGGCATGGCTGATCGGCTTCGCCAGCCAAAGCGGATTCGCCGAACAGCTCGCTTGGCAGACCGCCGGACAATTGCAGGCCGCCGGGTTGCCGGTGAAGGTCCAACCGTTGGCCAATGTCAGCGAACAGGACCTGCAGGATTCCAGCAACGCGCTGTTTGTGGTCAGCACCTTCGGCGACGGTGAAGCACCGGACAGCGCCCGAGGATTCGAACGCAAAGTGCTGGGTCGGGCGCTGAGCTTCGACAGCCTTAACTATGCCGTGCTCGGCCTCGGTGACCGCCAGTATCAACACTTCTGCGGCTTCGCCCGCCGCTTGCACACTTGGTTGGGCGAGCACGGCGGCAAGACCTTGTTCGCCCCGGTGGAAGTCGACAGCGGCGACCCCTACGCCCTGCGTCACTGGCAACAGCAACTCGGCCTGCTGACGGGCCAGGCGCCGGTGGATACCTGGCAAGCGCCAAGCTACGACAACTGGACCTTGACCCGCCGCGAATTGATGAACCCGGACAGCAGCGGTTCGCCCGTGTATTTGCTCGGCCTCAGCGCCCCCACTACCAGCAGTTGGCTGGCCGGGGATCTGGTGGAAGTGCTGCCGCGCAATTGTCCGTGGGCCATCGAGCATTTCCTCGACGGCCTGGGGATCGACGGTCGGGCCACGGTTGAGTTCGATGGCCTGTCGCAAACGCTGGAACAAGCCCTGGCCAGCCGCCAACTGCCCGAGAACCGCGCGCATCTGGTCGGCCTGCATGCGCAAGCGCTGGCGGATGCCCTGGTGCCGTTGGCCATGCGCGAATACTCCATCGCCTCGATCGCCGCCGACGGCGTGCTGGAATTGATCGTGCGTCAGGAGTTGCATGCCGACGGCAGCCTGGGCGTCGGTTCCGGCTGGTTGACCGAACACGCTCCCGTGGGCAGCAGCATCAGTTTGCGGGTACGCCGCAACAGTGGTTTCCATCTACCGAACGAACCGGTGCCGATGATCCTGCTAGGCAACGGCACCGGGCTGGCCGGGTTGCGCAGTTTGCTCAAGGCACGGATTGCCGACGGGCAGCAACGTCACTGGCTGCTGTTCGGCGAGCGTCATCGCGAGCACGACTACCTGTGCCGCGCGGAACTGGAAGAGTGGTTGATCAACGGTGATCTGACGCGACTGGATCTGGCATTCTCGCGGGATCAGGCCGAGAAGATCTATGTGCAGGATCGCTTGCGCGAATCGGCCGACGAGTTGAAAAAATGGCTGGCCGATGGCGCCGTGATTTACATCTGCGGCAGTTTGCAGGGGATGGCTTCAGGCGTAGATCACGTGCTCAACGAATTGCTCGGCATTGAAGAAGTCGACCGCCTGATCGAACAAGGACGCTACCGCCGCGACGTCTACTGACACACCCCATTAAATGTGGGAGCGGGCTTGCTCGCGAAAGCGATGTAACAGTTGATCGTTCCCACGCTCCGCGTGGGAATGCAGCCCGGGACGCTCCGCGTCCCACAACAGCCAAACGCAGAGCGTCCGTTGAGGCATTCCCACGCAGAGCATGGGAACGATCGTGCAGTCCTCACACCGGCTGCAACTTGCGCTCAAACACCCCCACCCCATCCAGATCCCGTAGCACGACGCCCATCTCCCCCGTCTGCCCATCGATGTTCACCTCGCCAAAAAACTGAAACCCGGCAAACGGCGAGGTGTTCTGCGCAGGTGGTGCTTTCTCGAACACCACTTCGGGGCCGAAGGTTTTATCCAGCGCATTCGGCCCGAAACTCCCCGCATTCAACGGCCCCGCGACAAATTCCCAGAACGGTTCGAAGTCCTGAAACGCCGCGCGGTCCGGGTGGTAATGGTGCGCCGCGCAGTAATGCACATCCGCCGTGAGGAATACGAAATTACGCACCTGCTGCGCCCGCAGAAAACCGAGCAGTTCGGCGATTTCCACTTCACGGCCCTGAGCCGGGCCAGGGTCACCATTGGCCACCGCTTCCCATCGCGCCACACCGGGGCTGACTTCACCGTCGGGTACGCCGAGGCCGATGGGCATGTCGGCGGCAATGACTTTCCATTGGGCCTGGGAGCCTTTCAATTCGCGTTTGAGCCAATCCAATTGTTCTCGACCGAGAAACGGTTTGGCGGCACCGAGGTTGTCGTCATTGGCTTGGCGATAACTGCGCATGTCGAGCACGAACACATCCAGCATCGGCCCATAACTCAGCTTGCGATAAATCCGTCCGCCGTCATCGGCACTCTGCAAGCGCATCGGCGCGTATTCCAGCCAGGCCTGGCGCGCGCGGCCCACCAGGCTGTGGATATCTTTGCTTTTGTAGCGCTCATCCAGTTGCTTGCCCGGCGACCAGTTGTTCACCACTTCGTGGTCGTCCCACTGCCAGATCTGTGGGACTTCGGCGTTGAAGCGGCGGATGTTTTCGTCCATCAGGTTGTAGCGGTAATTGCCGCGATAGTCGTCGAGGGTTTCGGCGACTTTGCTCTTGGCTTCGCTGGTGAGGTTGCGCCACACCCGGCCACTTTCGGTGGTCAGTTGCGCCGGCACCGGGCCGTCGGCGTAGATGGTGTCACCGCTGTGGATAAAAAAATCCGGCAGGCGCAGACGCATCGCTTCGTAGATACGCATGCCGCCGATGTCCGGGTTGATGCCGAAGCCCTGACCGACCGTGTCGCCACTCCAGACGAACCGAATATCTCGCTGGGCGCTTGGCACACTGCGCAGATGGCCAAACCAGGGTTCACTGGCGACACCGCTTTGGGCGTCTTCGAAAGTCACGCGGTAGAAAATCGCCTGATCGGCGGGCAGGCCAGTGAGTTCGACCCGGGCGGTGAAGTCGGTGCGGGCATCGGCCAATGGCGAGACGAATCGACGAGGATTACTGAACAGGCTGCGCGTGTCCCATTCCACCACCATCCGCGCCGCACGGTCGCTACGGCTCCAGATCATCGCCTGGTCACCCATCAGGTCGCCGGACTGCACGCCATCGGTGAGTTGCGGCCGATCCTTGACCGAAGCAATCACCGCCGGGGCCAGGCCGGGCAGCAACAGCCCGGCGCCAACGGCTTGCATGACGCGACGGCGGCCGAGGTCAAATTCGCTCATGGTGTTCTCCCTGAAAAAGGAAAACTAAAACATGGCCGCATGAATCAGGTATGACACAACAATCAGGCAACACCACAAATCCTTGTGGGAGCGAGCCTGCTCGCGATGCGGTCTGACAGCCAACATCAATGTTGAATGTGCTGACCTCATCGCGAGCAGGCTCGCTCCCACAGGGTTTGGCGTCTTTTGCTTTTAAGCGTTGGCCGGTTCCAGCGCCAGTTCTACCGTTTCCGGCCGCTTGAGCAGCGCATACGTCACCGCCGTCAGCAAACTCCCGGCCACGATCGCCAGCAGATACAACAGCGCATGGTTGATCGCATTCGGAATCAGCATCACGAACAACCCACCATGAGGTGCCATGAGTTTGCAGCCGAAATACATCGACAACGCGCCGGTCAGCGCACCGCCGGCAATGCTTGCCGGAATAACCCGTAGCGGGTCTTTCGCCGCAAACGGAATCGCCCCTTCGGAGATAAAGCACAGCCCCAACACCAGCGCCGCTTTACCGGCCTCGCGTTCAGTCTGGGCGAACTTGCGCCGAGCAATGAACGTGGCGATGCCCAGGCCAATCGGCGGCACCATACCAGCCGCCATGGTCGCGGCCATCGGTGCATAACTTTGCGACGCCAGCAGCCCCACCGAAAACGCGTAAGCGGCTTTGTTGATCGGTCCACCGAGGTCGACGCACATCATGCCGCCCAGCAGCACACCCAGCAGAATGGCGTTGGTGGTGCCCATGCTGTCGAGGAAGTGCGTGAGCCCTGCAAGCATCCCGGCCACCGGTTTGCCGACCACATAGATCATCACCAAACCGGTGAACAGGCTCGCCAGCAACGGAATGATCAGGATCGGTTTCAGCGCCTCAAGACTTTGCGGCAAACGCGCATAACGGTTGATCGCCTGGGCTGCATAACCGGCGATGAAACCGGCAATGATCCCGCCGATGAAACCGGCACCCAAAGTACTCGCCAGCAAACCACCGATCATCCCCGGCGCCAGGCCCGGGCGGTCGGCGATCGAGTAGGCGATGTAGCCCGCCAGCAACGGCACCATCAGTTTGAACGCGGTGTCGCCGCCGATCTGCATCAACGCGGCCGCGAGCGTGCCTTCCTCCTTGAACGCGGTGATGCCGAATACGAAGGACAAGGCAATCATCAGACCGCCCGCCACCACCATCGGTAACATGTACGACACACCGGTCAGCAGGTGTTTGTAGATGCCGGTTTTCTCTTGCTTGGCCGGGCCTTTGGCGCCGGTCGAAGCGCTTTCCTGTTTGCCTTCGGCCAAGGCTTTGTTCAGCGTCGCTTCGGCCTGTTTCAGCGCAATGCCGGTGCCGCAGCGGTAGATTTTCTTGCCCGCGAAACGCTCGGTGGCGACTTCGATGTCTGCCGCCAGCAGCACCACGTCGGCATCGGCAATCGCCTCTGCGCTGAGTGGATTGCGCGCGCCGACCGAACCTTGGGTTTCCACTTGCAGGTCGTAGCCCAGACGCTTGGCCGCTTGCTGCAAGGCTTCGGCGGCCATGAACGTGTGGGCGACGCCGGTCGGGCACGCGGTGACAGCCACCAGGCATGGCGCGCTTTTAACGGCGGCGGCAGGCTCGGCGACAGCTTCGGGCGCGACGTAAACCTGGGCCTCTTCCACCCCGCGACGCAGCACCGCTTCGACATCTTGCAGGGCCTGGGCCGGGGTGCTCTGGAACACCCGTTTGCCGACGAACCGTGACATATCCACCGGCGCGCTGGTGACCAGCAACACCCACTCGGCGGCTTCGATGGTCGCAGCCGACAGCTGGCGTTCCGGATGGGCCGCATCAACGACTTCGACACTGGTGCTCCAGCCCTGACGCTGGGCCGCTGCATCGAGCAGACGAGCGCACAGCACACTGGTGACCATGCCGTTCGGGCAGGCCGTAACAATGGCTAACTTCATTGCAAACCCTCTTATTGTTCTGTCAGGGGGCGCAGGCGCACGCCCTGTTCGAGGTGCGCCAGTTGCGCGGTGTCGCCGATACCAAAACCGATCTGGGTCACGGCCATGGCGGCAATCGCGGTGGCGGTGCGCAAGGTTTGTTCGGGCGTATCGGCACTGAGCAAACCGTGCAGCATGCCCGCCAGCAACGAATCCCCCGCACCGACGGTGCTGATCACGCTGACCTTGGGCGGCGTGGCGTGCATGGCCGAGCCGACACTGAACCAGTTCACCCCGTCGGCACCGTCGGAAATCACCACGTGCTCGATACCATGTGCATGCAAACGGCTCGCGGCCTCGGCTTGGGCCCCCACGGAAACCACCTCGCAACCCAGCGCTTGCGCCAATTCTTCGGTGTTGGGTTTGATCAGCCAGGGGCCGGCCACCAGACCTGCGCGCAAGGCTTCACCGCTGGTGTCGAGCGCCACTTTCAAACCGCGCTTTTTCAAACGCTGGATCAGTTCCCGCAACCACTGAGGATTCACGCCACGGGGCAAACTACCGGCCACGACGACCGCGTCATGCCCTGGAGCAATCTGATCGAGTCGATCGAGCAAGGCCTGCTGCGCCGCTTCACTGACCCTCGGCCCCGGGCCGTTGATGTCGGTGATGCGCCCATCGCTTTCCGCCAGTTTGATGTTGCTGCGGGTCTCGCCGGGGACACGGACAAACGCGTCGGTAAAACCGCGTTTGGCGAACAGGGTTTCGAACGCCTGAAGATTGTCTTCCCCGAGAAAACCGCTGACGGTCAGCTGATGCCCGAGGTCGGCCAGCACCTGCGCCACGTTCACCCCTTTGCCAGCAGCGTGGGTGTGCATTTCGTCACTGCGATTGACCTGACCGGGGGTAAGTAGCGGCAATTGGACGGTGAGGTCCAGCGCCGGGTTAAGGGTCAGGGTTAAGATCTTGGCCATTACAGGGCCTCCACTAATGCACGAACTTCGTTCGCGCTGCCCACGGCCAGGGCCTGTTGGGCAAGGGTTTGAGTCTGGGTCAGGCTGAGTTCACGAATGCGCGCCTTGACCTCGGCAATGCTGCGGCCCGACACGCTCAACTCATCCACACCCAGGCCCACCAGCACCGGCACCGCCAGCGGATCGGCCGCCAGTTCACCGCACACGCCGACCCACTTGCCATGAGCATGAGCCGCACGCACGGTGATGTCGATCAGTTGCAGCACCGCCGGATGCAAGCCGTCGGCCTGGGCCGACAAGGTCGGATGACCACGGTCGATGGCCAGGGTGTATTGCGTCAGGTCGTTGGTGCCAACACTGAAGAAATCCACTTCCTTGGCCAGCACCGGCGCCAGCAAAGCGGCCGACGGTACTTCGATCATGATCCCCAATTGCAGGTCCGCAACCGGGATTTCCAGGCGCAGACGTTCGGTCATGTCCCGCGCCTGACGCCACTCATCGACGCTGCCGACCATCGGGAACATGATCCGCAATGGCCGGTTATCAGCCGCACGCAGCAAGGCGCGCAACTGCGCTTCCATGACCTGCGGACGTTGCAGGGTCAGGCGAATGCCACGCACACCGAGGAACGGGTTTTCTTCTTTCGCGATCGGCCAGTACGGCAGCGGTTTGTCACCACCGACGTCGAGGGTGCGCACCACCAGCGGTCGCCCGGCCAGGCCATCGAGCACACGACGGTATTCGACTTCCTGAGTCGCCTCGTCCGGCGCTTGCGAGTGGGCCATGAAAATCAGCTCGGTGCGCAGCAGGCCAATGCCTTCGGCGCCCTGCTCCACCGCACTGGTGACGCCGGCGCTTTCACCGATATTGGCGAATACTTCCACCGCGTGACCATCGGTGGTCAGCGCCGGTTGATGGCGTTGTTCGGCGGCGGCTTTCAAGCGCAGTTCGCGGGTGTCGCGTTCTTCGGTGGCGCGCTGCAAGGTCGCGGCATCGGCGTCCACGTGCAGGCGACCACGTTGGCCATCGATCAACAGCGGTGTGCCCGGCTTCAACAGCAACACCGCGGCACCGGCGCCCACCAACGCCGGAATACCCAGGGCACGAGCGACGATGGCGCTGTGGGCCGTGGCGCCACCGCGAGCGGTGAGAATGCCGGCGACGCGCGTCGGATCGAGACGTGCCACGTCGGACGGGCCGACTTCGTCCATCACCAGAATGTACGGCTGCTCCGGCTCGGCTGGCGTTTCGACGCCACTCAATTGCGCCAGCACCCGACGGCCAATGTCGCGCAAGTCGGCGGCACGTTCGGCGAGCAAGGCGTCCTGCAGCGACTCCTGTTGTTTGGCAGCGGCTTCAATCACCGCCATCCATGCTGCTTCGGCGCTTTCGCCTTGCTTGAGGCGGGTGTCGACTTCGTCGGTCAGTTCCGGGTCGTCGAGCATTTCCTGGTGAGTGATGAAAATCTCGCGAATCGCTTTGGCCTTGCTGCGCTCAATCAGGCCTTCAATGTCGCGACGCACATCCGCCAGCGCTTGCTTGAGGCGTTCGCGCTCGATGGCGGCGGACTCACCGCGCAGCGGGTAATCGATGACTTGCTGCACTTGAATATGCGCCGGGCCGATGGCGATCCCTGGGGCAGCAGCAATCGCCTGAATCAAACTGCCGGAGGCCGGTGCAAGCAGCACTTCGGCAACATCGGCGATCACTTCGCGATGTTGGCTCACTGCCGGCAGCGGCTCGACTTCTTCACCGAGGCCTTCTTCGATGGCCGCCAGCAAGGCTGGCAAGGCATCGGCGGCAATGGTCGGTTCGGCGATGAATTCCAGCACCTGACCGCGACGGGCGCCAAGGCTGAGCAGTTTGCTCAAACTCTTCACCGACACCGCGCTGTCGTGACCGTCGACGATGCGCACGCGGATTTCGCCTTCAAAACTTTTCGCCAGTTGCGCGAGGATCTTCGCCGGACGCGCATGCAAGCCGTGGGCATTGGCCAAGGCAATGCGTGCGCTCGGCCAATCTGCCGGCACTTCACCGCCGAGGACTTCCAGCACCGCGCGGCTGCTGGTGGCACGGCCCAATTCATGACCACGGCCTTCGATCAGCAACGCGCAAAGGCGTTCGAGCAGCGCCTGATGGGCTTCACCGAGGCTGGCCAGACAAAACAGACCGCTCAACGGCTGACCGAGGTAGCGCATGGGTTTGTCCGGGGTAACGAACGCCAGGCCCGGACGCTTCACCGTTTGTTCACTGTGCAGCCACCACAGGCCATCGCCCAGCGGCAGCGCGTCGACCTGCTGCAAGACGCCGGCAAAACCGTTGCTCACGCAATCGGCCTGACGCAGCAAGCGGGCGCCGCGCCAGACCAGTTCTTCGAAGTCATCGGCGGAGACTCCGAGGCCGATCATCTGTGCGTCCAGCGCCAATTCTTGCGGCGCGCCTTGCAGCAGTTTCAGCAAGGCTTCGGCGGTGCTGGCGCGACGCAGGGCCTGGCCCAGATCGGTTTCACCAAGGGCGCGGGTCAGCAGTTGCAGCAGGCGCAGGTGTTCATCGGATTTGGCGGCGATACCGATGGCCAGATAAACGATCTGGCCATCTCCCCAGTCCACGCCGTCAGGAAACTGCATCAGCCGCACGCCGGTGGAGAACACCAGATCACGGGTTTGCGGGGTGCCGTGGGGGATGGCAATACCTTGACCGAGAAAGGTCGAGCCCTGGGCTTCCCGGGCCTGCAAGCCCGCAAGGTAACCATCCGCCACCAGGCCATCGGTCACGAGTCGGTCAGCGAGTAATTGCAGGGCGGTGGCTTTATCCACAGCCGACTGGCCCATGGATATCTGCTCTATGGTGAGCTCGAGCATGCTTTCTCCTTTTTGGCGCCGTGTGACGCCAGGTATTGTTTTGATTGATTCAGCTTAGGCCCTTTGGGAGCGCCTTTTCAGGGGCAGTTTTGGCGGTTTCACGGCAGAACCGACCAAAGCGACCTGGAACGTAGAAAATACGCCTGCTGAAACGTTTAATCTAGAATGTTAGGCACGTTACTCGATAATGTCTCATCCTTGAAGTCCAATTGTCGGATGTGCTGCCACAATGATCGCCTGCCGAATCGGGTAGGATTGGCGAAAATGCCGGGCACGCTCGAATAAACAAGGAAATACCGGGTTGAAACTCAGTGATATTGCACAGTTGGCCGGCGTCTCCGTGACCACCGCCAGTTATGTCATCAACGGCAAGGCCGAACAGCAACGTATCAGCAGCGCCACCGTCGAGCGCGTGCGAGCAGTTGTCGAACAACATGGCTTCACACCCAACCCTCAGGCCGCCGGACTGCGCAGTCGGCACACCCGCACCTTGGGGTTCATTCTGCCGGACCTGGAAAACCCCAGTTACGCGCGAATCGCCAAACTGCTGGAACAAGGCGCCCGGGCTCGCGGCTATCAGCTGCTGATCGCCAGCTCCGACGATGCGCCAGACAGCGAACGGCAATTGCTGCAACTGTTCCGCGCCCGCCGCTGCGATGCGCTGATCGTCGCCAGTTGCCTGCCGGCTGGTGACGACAGTTATCGCCAGTTACAAGCCAAAGGCATTCCGATCATCGCCATCGACCGGGTGATGGAGCCTGAGCACTTTTGCTCGGTGATCAGTGACGACCGCGAAGCCAGTCTGCAGCTTACCCGCAGCCTGCTGGACCCGTTGCCCAAGCAGATCGCCTTGATCGGTGCCCGTCCCGAATTGAGTATCAGCCAGGAACGGGCGGCGGGTTTCAAGGAAGCGCTGAACGGCTTCAAAGGCGAGGCGTTGATCGAGCACGGCGAGTCGTTCAGCCGTGAATGCGGCAAACAATTGATGGAAGAATTGCTTCAACGCCTGGGTCATTTGCCGGATGCGTTGGTAACCACCTCCTACGTGCTGCTTCAGGGCGTGTTCGATGCCTTGCATGACTTCCCGCTGAAAACCCGCCCGCTACGCCTGGGCACCTTCGGTGATACGCAGTTGCTGGACTTCCTGCCGCTGCCGGTCAACGCCATGTCCCAGCAGCACCAGCTGATCGCCGACAAGGCGCTGCAACTGGCGCTGGCGGCCATTGAACAGGCCGATTACCAACCCGGCGTGCAGGCCATCGCGCGGACCTTCAAGCAGCGTATTCATCAGGACTGAGCCGTGGAACTGATCGACACCCACACTCATCTGGATTTCCCGGATTTCGACGTGGATCGTCAGGCGCTGCTGGCTGAGAGCCGCGCCCTCGGCGTGCGGCGGATGGTGGTGCTGGGGGTTTATCAGGCCAATTGGCAGCGGGTCTGGGACCTGGTGCAAAGCGATCCCGATCTGTATGCGGCGTTCGGTTTGCACCCGGTGTATCTGGATGACCATCGCCCTGAGGATCTGACCGAACTCGGTGATTGGCTGACGCGTCTGGCGGGCCATCGACAGCTATGCGCGGTGGGTGAGATCGGTCTGGATTATTTCATCGAAACCCTGGATCGTGAACGCCAGCAAGCGCTGTTCGGCGCTCAACTGCAGCTAGCGGCGGACTTCAATCTGCCGGCACTGATTCACGTGCGACGCAGCCATGCGGCGGTGATTGCCACGCTCAAACGATTTCGCTTGAAGCGCGCGGGAATCATTCACGCCTTCGCCGGTAGCCAGGAAGAGGCTCGCGAATACATCAAGCTGGGTTTCAAACTCGGCCTCGGCGGCGCCGCAACCTGGCCGCAGGCCCTGCGCATGCACCGCGTGCTCGCCGGTTTACCTCTTGAATCGGTGGTACTGGAAACCGACTCACCGGACATGGCCCCCGCCATGTTTCCCGGTCAACGTAATAGCCCGGCTCATTTGCCAGCGATCTGCGCGGCACTGGCCGCCATCATGGCAGTCAGCCCCGAACAACTGGCCGCCGCCAGCACGGTTAATGCGTGTGAGCTGTTCAACTGGTAGTCCGTTGATTCACGCACTACCTGTGGGTTTTTGTGGCGAGGGGGCTTGCCCCCGTTCGGCTGCGAAGCAGTCGTAAATCCGGACAACTTGGTCTGTCTGGATGGGCGCCGGGGGCCGCTTCGCGACCCAACGGGGGCAAGCCCCCTCGCCACAAAAGCTCTCCACATTGGTTCCGAGGTGATTTTTAAACCCGAAACGCGCTGATCAATTGCTTGAGCTCCACCACCTGCGCCGACAACGCTCGGCTGGCATTTTCGGTCTGGTGCGCGCCGTCAGCGGTGCGCTCGCCGGCGCGGTTGATCTCGACGATGTTCTGGTCGATGTCATGAGCCACAGCGGTCTGCTGCTCAACCGCGGCGGCAATCTGCTGGTTCTGGTCGACGATCATGCCGACGGCGCCGAGGATGTTTTCCAGCGCCTGCTGGACCTTTTCCGACTGCCCGACCGTGCCGTTGGCCATTTGATGGCTGGTGCCCATCGCCTTGACCGCCGCCCCGACACCGCTGTGCAGCTTGGCAATCATCTGCTCGATTTCTTCGGTCGATTGCTGGGTGCGCTTGGCCAGGGTCCGGACCTCGTCCGCCACCACCGCAAAACCACGGCCCTGCTCGCCTGCGCGCGCGGCTTCGATGGCCGCATTGAGCGCCAGCAGATTGGTCTGCTCGGCAATGCTTTTGATCACTTCCAGCACACGACTGATGGATTGGCTGTCGCTGGCCAGTTGATTGATCACCTGCACCGACTGATCGATCTCACTGGCCAGTGCAGCAATGCTGCCCTGCTGGGACTCCACCAGACCGCGACCGCTGATGGTCTCGTCGTTGACACTGTGGGCGCTGCTGACGGCAGCCGCGGCACTGCGCGCCACCTCCAGAGACGTGGCTGACATCTGGTTCATCGCTGTGGCGACCTGCTCGATCTGCGTACGCTGCCCCGCTACCGCCTGATTGCTTTGGGCGGATACGTTCTCGACCTGACCGGCCTGGCGCTCGACCTCACTGACGGTTTGGCCCACCCGCTCGATCAGGTCATGGATTTTCTTCACGGTGCCGGTGAATACCTCACCCAACTCGCCCAGTTCATCGCGGCTGTTGGCGCTGAAGGTCACGGTCATGTCGCCGGCCGCCACCTTATCCATCACTGCGCCAAGCCGCTTGAGGGTGGTGCGGGTCGAAGCGTAGAAACCGCCATAGAGGTAAAAAATCAATACAAACACCACCGCCAATGCCACCGCCTGCAAGATCATATGGGTGCGATGCTGCTCCAGCCGCTGCTGCAACTGGGTACCGAGAAACTTCAGGGTGGCTTCATTGAGTTGGTAAGTCTGGTCGATCAGGCCCGTGACCTGATCGTAAAAAGCCTGCCACGGTGCATCGAGGGTGTCAGCCATCACCACCTGTTCTTCGAACAGTTCACTGGCCTTTTTCAGAGAGGCCTTGCTGCTTTCAGCCTGAGCGGCCAGGGTTTCGTGCGCTGCTTTACTGGAGCCCAGAGCATCCTGCAATTTCAGACCGTATTCGGCTTGAAGCTTTTCGATCTGCGCCAGCAACTCATCGAACCGGGTGCTCGACGACGAATTGAGAAAGCCCTGTCCCAACGAGTAAGAGCCCATCGCCCGGCCTTCGCCAAGCGTCTGGGTGACGGCTGGCGTGACGCTGGTAATGAGCTCGCTCAGCTGACGCATGTCGCTCTGGCTGTCGCGGCTCAGTCCAGCCTGGCTGGCAATGATCTGGCTGAAAATCTGCGCGTTGCCGAGCAACTTGCCGATTAGCGCACTTTTGCTTTGCAGAGAGGTTTCCGTTTGCTGGGCCTTGAACGCGGCGATCATTTCATCGCGCTTGCCATCGAAGAAGGTGATTTGTTCCGGTTCAGTGGTCATCGCCGCCAACCCTTGCAAACGGGTCAGAACGCTTTGCTCCAGGGCGCTGATGTTCGACTCGACATGACCGGCCTTGCCGGACTGGCCAAGGGTGACGTTGATCTGCACCAGGTTGTTCAGGGTTTCCAGATCCCGGCGCAGGCTCAGGCCGCTGCCCAGCAGGTCGAGGCTCTGCAGCTCGACTTGGGTGCCCTGGAATTCGCGATAGGAATCGCGCACCAGATAGAAGTTGGTCACCAGCATCGGCACGAGGAATAGCACGCTGATCAGGCTGAACTTCATGCCGAAACTCAGGCGGTTCATCAGCGCGACGGCGGGATAGAGCAAGCTCTTCACTGTGAAGTCTCCCTTTGATTTCTTATTTTTATGGCAGGCGAGCAGAGGCAGCAGATAGCCACTATTGGCGCTATCTCTGTATAGCCTAAATCGGCGGAGGGTTTTGTAACTTAAGGTTAACGGCGGGGTACCGTTGTTGGAGCGGATGAGCCCCCTGTGGCGAGGGGGCTTGCCCCCGTTCGGCTGCGAAGCAGTCGTAAATCCGGATAACTCGATCTGTCTGAACGGACGCTGGGGGCCGCTTCGCGACCCAACGGGGGCAAGCCCCCTCGCCACATGTGTTGTGGCTTAGGACAAAACAGTCCACAACGCAAAGCCGGCATACCAAAGCACTGCCGCGCGCAGCAACAGTTCCCAGATCCGGTCGAGACTGTTGATGCCGTCCGGCCCGACCACCGGCGCCGGAATTTCACCGGCCACCAACCCGACCTTCTCGATCAGTTGAGCTGCGCTGATGTTCCAGTTCAGCAGCTCGTTCAACATTACCCGGCCGACCGCGACAAAGTTGCCGACCAGCGCAAAACTCGCCGCTAACAGTCGCACCGGTACCCAATCGAACGCATGACGCAGCTGTGCCGCTCGCTCGACCACGGCCGGGTTCTGCCCGTGCTCCTCGGCCAGCGCCAGCAATCGATAGCTCAACGCGGCAACCGGGCCCAGCAGGAAGTACCAGAAAATCACCGCGAAAAAGCTCTGATAGGCCTGCCACAGCAGATGCCCTTCAACTCGCTCCAGCAGTTGCTCGCCGCTGTCGGCACAAATATTCAGGTCGCGTTTGGCCACATGAGCGGCGGCTTGCAGGTCTTCCCGGCGCCAGGCATCGCGAAACGGCCCGAGGCCGGCCAGCAGATCACCTCGGCCCAGACTGTAAATCACCACCAGCAAGTGCACCGGTAACGCCAGCAAACCGTAGGCTACCGGCTCCAGCACCACCAACAGCAAACCCAGCAGCGCCACCGGCAACAACACCAGCACCACCAGTATCAGCCACGGACGGTTTGTCATGCGTGGGTTGGCTTCAAGCTTGTTCAGCTCGCGCACCCAACCGCCATCACGTTGAACCTGATGGCGCAGAGCCGAGAACTTCTCGATCCACACCGCCAACAGCAGCACCAGAAAACTCATTGTTACTCCTTTTTTTCCTGAGCAGCTTTTGCCAGAGACGCGCGATAGCGTGCCCAGTCAAACGCCGGTCCCGGATCAGTCTTGCGCCCGGGTGCGATGTCGCTATGCCCGCAGATGCGTTGTGCGGTGATACCCGTGAAGGCGCTTTGCAGCTGTCGCGTCAGGGCCGCCAACGCTTGATATTGGGCGTCGGTGAACGGCAGATCATCCGTGCCTTCGAGCTCGATGCCCACGGAAAAATCATTACAGGTTTCCCGCCCTTCGAAACACGAGACGCCAGCGTGCCAGGCGCGCTCAAGACAAGAGACAAACTGAGTGACGGTGCCGTCACGTTCAATCAGAAAGTGCGCAGACACCCGCAGGTCGGCGATTCCTGCAAAGTAGGGATGTTCCGTGACATCCAGACGATTCTGGAAAAATTCCTGCACCTTGCCGGTCAGAAACTGCGCTGGCGGCAGACTGATGTTGTGGATCACCAGCAGGGAAATTTCGCCCTCGGGGCGCGCATTGAAGTTGGGCGAGGGGCATATGCGCACGCCCTGACACCAACCGCTCGCGGGGTCCAACTGCATACAGGCTCCTTCAACGACGACTGTGTTGGTGCCCAGTATGCCGCGATAGACCCTCGGCGCGCGATCACTTGCCGTGATTGAGACGCCGCAGGTTACCCAGCACCGACTCCAGTGCCCGGTCGAACAGCAAGGTATCGTCCAGCGTTCGCACCGCGCCACGCCGGAACTCCAGGGCCAGGCCGGTACGGCTGTGCTCCAGCACTTTCATCCCGGTACGGTTGACGAAGATGTATTTGTCGGTGGCTTCAATGATCGCCGCCAGCTTGCAGCGCAAGGTGTTTTCCTCGTCTTCCTGAAACTCGACCCAGCAGCCTAGGTGCAGCTGATCGACCTGAAGCAGAGCAACATCGTCCTCCGGCAAACGCATCGATGCCGTTTCGACCGGGCCTTCGTCAGCGGTGCGAAGCACGATTTGCTGCTGCACTTGGACCATCATCAGTGCGTCAACACCCGTGTTTTTCTGGCTCGGGCGTTCGAACAGCTGAACGTGCAAGGCTTCCAGCTCACTGAAAAACTCACTGGTGGCGAACGGGTCGAATGCCGAGCTGTTCAACCCATCGCGCAACGACTTGAGCAACCCCGGCACCAGCGCCAACAAGCGCAGGCTCGCGTCCGCTTCGTCATGGCGCTGCACGCTCCAGATCAATTGCGCCATGGTCTGCACATCGGCATGCCATTCGGCGGACTGATCACCGTGCTTGAGGCAGGTCAGCAACAACACTTTGCTCCAGGCCTCCTGGACAAACGTCACCACACTGTGCGGCAGCACCTTGCCCACCAACGCCTGGTTCAGCGCCTGCTCGACGCGCTGACGCGCCAGATCGGTCCTGGCACGGCCTTCTTCGGCGTCACGGGTGCGCTGCTCGAGTAATTCGCTGCGACGGCGCTCATCACTGGTGAAGGCGAGAAAATCCGCCAGCAATTCGGAAAAGATCGCCGGGTCATCGACAAAGTCGTTCAACAAGCGCTGCACCACTTGCTCGATGCGCAGGTACAGGCTGTCGCGCGCATGGTCATCGCACTCGCCCCAACCCATGGCCGCAGTGGCAATTTCGTTGAGCAAGCGCCGAGCAGGATGGCTGCTGCGGCTGAAAAAGCTCTTGTCGAGCACCGCGACCTTGAGCATCGGAATCTGCAAGCGGCCGATCAGCGCCTTGAGGGAGTCCGGCAGGTTACGGTCATCGAGGATGCATTCGAAGAGCATGGCGATCAGGTTGATCACGTCTTCGTCGGCCACCCCCACCACGCGCGACTTGCCGCTTTTGACGCTGACGCGGGTCAGCAGTTGTTCGAGCTGGTTACGCAGATCGAAGTCATCCTGAGCCGCCAGCGCCGGCACGTATTGCTGCAAGTGCGAGAGCAGACGCAGCAGGTCGCGGGTTGAAATGGGCTGGGTCTGGGCACTGACTTCCAGGGTCGGCGCAACGCTGCCACGCACATGGAACAGCAACTCCTGCAATGCGGCGAAGACTTCCTGCACGCCATCGTCAATCTGCGTATTACCAGTGCGCATGCCTGTTTCGGCGGGGTCAGCACGAACGCTCGCCGCCGCCCGATCGGTGGCACGCCGCGCCGGGGCGGGCTTGAGGTCCGGCAGCACACCGGTGGCGATCAGCAGTTGATTGGCTTCGGCGTAGAGCTGATCAGCATTGCTGAGCACATAGCGTTCGAACAGCTTGAGGATGATCAGCTTGACCTTGATCTCCATCCCCAGGTTGCGCCCGGCCTGCAAGAAATACTCGCAGAGCAGCGTCGGCCCCAGGGGGTTGTGCTGTTCGACCAGCGTCTTGCTCAGCAGTGTGCTGAGTCGGGCGGTGAGCTGGTCGAGGGCGAAACCGTCGCGGTTCAGCACTTTGCCGACCATGGCCTCCACCGCCACGTTGCGCTCCATGTCGTCATTGGGCATCGACGCCGAGGCATCGAAAACCAATGCCTGGGGCAAGGCAGCTTGAGAAATGTCGTACTGCGCGAGGCTGACGAAGGCCTCGAAGAATTGCTCGAGAAATCCACGTTCGATGCTTTTGCGCTTGAGGCGCAAATCGCGCATGGCCTCGAAGAAGATGTTTTGCTCGACATTGTTTCGGGCCCGGTCGGCCATTTCGAACAGGGTATCGTCGGCGTTATCGAACAGCTCCTGCAAACCTTGCTTGAGCTGTTGAGCGGCCTTGTCGCGAACCTGAAGCAGAATCACGGGCAGGCGGGCGAGCGGCGAGTGAGTCGCCTGGTCGGTAGCGGCCTTGTGCAAAGGCACTACATTCCCGTCGTTGTGCATCCAAGCCTCCTGAAACGGTGATTCTTCGGTTCGGTTCGGTAAAAAAGATCGAGTACGCAGGCCATACAGCCGACGCTCAACGGGGGCAGTCATCACCCGTTGTCATTCAATAATAAGGAATCCAAAGTTACGTCAAAGCTATGACGTCAAATGAAAGGCGAATTATCTGCAAAAGACTCTCCTTGTGCCAGCAGACTCTGACCTTCCCCAAGAAATAGACGTTTATGAGAGCCCCTTGCTTAACACCGATTGCTCGGACGAATCGACCAAATGCAGGCTGGCGAACGATGGAATGGGCGTTGATACCTTGGGTTGCCTCGCAGCATGGCCCTATAATCGGGCCACTTTGTTTGTGGAGCCCGTTATGCCGAATCTACGTCTCGCCGATTTGACCGCCGAAATCGAAGCCAATGTGCGCCGTGCGTTGCTCGAGGACATCGGCAGCGGCGACATCACCGCGCAACTGATCCCGGCCGAACGCCTGGCCAAAGCCACCATCATCACTCGTGACGCCGCCGTCATCAGCGGCACGGCTTGGGTCGATGCTGTGTTTCGGCAGCTGGATCCGCGGGTTGCAGTGCACTGGCAGGTAGCCGACGGCGAACGGGTGAAACCCAATCAGGTGTTGTTCCATCTCGAAGGCCCGGCGCGCTCGCTGCTGACGGGTGAACGCAGTGCTCTTAATTTCCTGCAATTGCTGTCCGGCGTGGCCACTCGCGCGCGGTACCTGGCCGATTTCGTCGCCGAGACCCAGGTGAAGTTGCTCGACACCCGCAAAACCCTGCCGGGGCTGCGCCTGGCCCAGAAATACGCCGTGACCTGCGGCGGTTGCCACAATCATCGCATCGGCCTGTATGACGCCTTCCTGATCAAGGAAAACCATATCGCAGCCTGTGGTGGCATTCCTGAGGCTATCGCAGCCGCGCACAAGATCGCCCCGGGCAAACCGGTGGAAATTGAAGTGGAGAGTCTGGAGGAGCTGAAAGAAGCCCTGGCGTCCGGTGCCGACATCATCATGCTCGATGAACTGAGCCTGGATGACATGCGCGAAGCCGTACGACTGAACGCCGGCAAGGCAAAACTGGAGGCTAGCGGTGGTATCAACGAAAGCACGTTGCTGCCAATCGCCGAAACCGGGGTAGATTATATTTCGATTGGTGCGATGACCAAGGATGTGAAGGCTGTAGACCTGTCGATGCGCCTCAGTCTCTGAGGAGCTGTAAGCTACAAGCTACAAGCTACAAGCGGTTTCACTTTGCCTGTAGCTTGCGGCTTGAAGCCTGAAGCTTGTCGCTGTCAAACGACTAGATTATTCATCTCGCAGTACTCTTCCCACTCGACGCCCAATACCTCGGCCGCCTCCTTGTGCAGGGCCAGGCGCGCAGCCTCGAACTCTTCTGGGGTTGAGGTGTACTTGAGCGTCAGCTCCCACGGCTGCAAGCCTTGGGATTCAGCCTCATCCTCGAATGCCCACTGGATCTGGTCTTTCTGATCGTCGGCTGGCAAGTCCTTGATCTCTTCGGCCAACTGAGGCGACTCAAGCAGGTACTTTTTAAGTGCTTCTTCGTTTCTGGCTTCTTGGGTCAATTCTTTAACGGTCATGGCGTTCTCGCTGATCTGGGGAATGGAAGATGGATCTGGATCATCAAGGATCTCTCTGACGCAGAAAAACCGTTTGAAGCCCGGTTTGTCTGGCCTTCAGAACCATTCGGGATCATCTGAAAACTGCTGGGCGATGCTCATGCAGACAACGAATATAGGACGTTTTGTCGATGATTTACACGGGTCTTTACATCTATTCCACAAAAAGCCACGTGCATAAGGTGCGAGAGGCCTTGGGAACATAAGTCGAAATCCCAAGTCATAGCGATGTGCCATATCGGTACTTCACAAGGAACCCCAGTGATGCGCAGTTTTTCGAAGCTTTTGTCTGCCCAGCTTGCGACCGCTACCCTGCTGCTCGGCAGCCTGACATTGGTCGGCACTGCTCAAGCGGCTGTCGAAGTCACCTCTGACCCTGCGTTGTACTCCGACAAAATCTGCGCCCTCCACAATTCATTCGGCAAGGACACGCTCGTCAGAACCAGCATCAGCATCGATGATCTGGAAAGCCTGCAAAAAACGGTGAAGGCCAATGCCACCGAACTGGAAAGCCAGAAGCGCACCATCAGCGAGCAAACCCGTCAGATCGAAGAACTCAAACGCAACAGCGGTTCCAGCTCAAACTCCAGCAGCAAGGAGATTGACGATCTCAAGCGCACGGTCAATGAGCAGGAGCGCGATCTGAACAACCTTGGCAAGCAAGTGGAAGAACTAAAGCGCAACAGCGGCTCCAGCTCAAGCTCGAACAACAGCGAAATCTCCAGTCTCAAACGGGAGATCAGCGATCAGGATCGCGCCATGGATCAGCTCAAACGCACCGTTGAGGATCTGAGCAGAAAGGTGAAATAAGCGAGAGGTGGTGCCCGAGACAGGAATCGAACCTGCGACCTTCGCGTTACGAGTGCGCTGCTCTACCGGCTGAGCTACACGGGCTGTGGGCTAAACCTAGCACTGGCTTCGGGGTCCGGCAACTTGTGGCGAGGGAGCTTGCTCCCGCTCGGCTGCGCAGCAGCCGTAAACCGGTACACGCAGTGGCCTGGCGTAATGCATCAGGGTCGCTTCGCAACCCAGCGGGAGCAAGCTCCCTCGCCACAGTAAGTTCATACTCAGATACTTTCCTGCACACAAAAAAATGCCCCGCCGTTTTCACGGCGGGGCATTTTTTACAGCGTTGAAGCGGTCAGGCGTGGGAGTGATTAAACGCCCGAAGCCTTGGCTGCTGCTACGTCTTTGATGGACAGCTTGATACGGCCGCGGTTGTCCACGTCCAGTACCAGTACTTCCACTTCCTGGCCTTCTTTCAGGATGTCGGTCACTTTCTCAACGCGAGCATCGCTCAGCATCGAGATGTGAACCAGACCGTCCTTGCCCGGCAGGATGTTGACGAATGCGCCGAAGTCGACGATGCGCTCAACCTTACCGACGTAGATCTTGCCGATCTCGGCTTCAGCGGTGATGCCCAGAACGCGTTGACGCGCAGCTTCTGCAGCTTCCTTGGTTTCGCCGAAGATCTTGATCGAACCGTCGTCTTCGATGTCGATCGAAGCCTTGGTTTCTTCACAGATCGCACGAATGGTCGCGCCGCCTTTACCGATGACATCACGGATTTTGTCGGTGTCGATTTTCATCGCGATCATGGTCGGAGCGTTTTCCGACAGCTCGGTACGCGACTGGCCAATGATCTGGTTCATCTGACCGAGGATATTCAGGCGCGCTTCCAGGGCTTGGCCCAGAGCGATTTCCATGATTTCTTCGGTGATGCCCTTGATCTTGATGTCCATCTGCAGCGCGGTAACACCTTTGGCGGTACCCGCTACTTTGAAGTCCATGTCGCCGAGGTGATCTTCGTCGCCCAGGATGTCGGTCAGGACGGCGAATTTCTCGCCTTCTTTAACCAGACCCATGGCGATACCGGCAACCGGCGCCTTCATCGGAACGCCGGCATCCATCAGAGCCAGGGAAGCGCCGCAGACCGAAGCCATGGAGCTCGAACCGTTGGACTCGGTGATTTCCGACACCACACGAATGGTGTACGGGAACACGTCGGCAGCAGGCAGCATCGCCTGAACCGAACGACGGGCCAGACGGCCGTGACCGATTTCGCGACGACCAGCGCCACCCATGCGACCACACTCACCTACCGAGAACGGAGGGAAGTTGTAGTGCAGCATGAACGGGTCTTTTTTCTCGCCTTCCAGGGTGTCCAGCAGCTGTGCGTCACGGGCAGTACCCAGAGTCGCGACTACCAGGGCCTGGGTTTCGCCACGGGTGAACAGTGCCGAACCGTGGGTCTTCGGCAGAACGCCGACTTCGATGTTCAGCGGACGTACGGTCTTGGTGTCGCGACCGTCGATACGTGGCTTGCCGTTAACGATGTTTTCGCGAACGGTGCGGTATTCGATTTCACCGAAAGCCGCTTTGACTTCAGCGGAAGTCGGTTGGCCTTCTTCGCCGGACAGCTTGGCAACCACCTGGTCTTTCAGTTCGCCCAGACGTGCATAACGGTCGGCTTTGACGGTGATGGTGTAAGCCTGGGAGATCGCTTCGCCGAACTCGGCACGGATAGCGCCCAGCAGTGCGGTGGCTTCTGGCTGAGGAGCCCAGGTCCAGGTTGGCTTGGCAGCTTCAGCGGCGAGTTCCTTGACGGCGTTGATCACCACCTGGAACTCGTCGTGCGCAAACAGTACAGCGCCCAGCATCTGGTCTTCGGTCAGCTCTTTAGCTTCCGATTCAACCATCAACACGGCTTCCGAAGTACCGGCAACGACCATGTCCAGGCTCGAAGCTTTCAGCTGTTCGTAAGTAGGGTTCAGCAGGTAACCGGTGCTTTCATGGAACGCAACGCGGGCAGCGCCGATCGGGCCATCGAAAGGAATGCCGGAGATGGCCAGGGCCGCCGAGGTACCGATCATCGCAGCGATGTCCGGATCGGTCTTTTTGCTGGTGGAAACGACGGTGCAGACAACCTGCACTTCGTTCATGAAGCCTTCCGGGAACAGCGGACGGATCGGACGGTCGATCAGTCGGGAAGTCAGGGTTTCTTTCTCGGAAGGACGGCCTTCACGCTTGAAGAAACCGCCAGGGATCTTACCGGCAGCGTAAGTCTTTTCCTGGTAGTGAACGGACAGAGGGAAGAAGCCCTTGCCTGGATCGGCTTGTTTGGCACCGACAACGGTCACCAATACGCTGACGTCGTCGTCAACGGTGACCAATACTGCGCCGGAGGCCTGACGGGCGATACGGCCAGTCTCGAGGGTAACGGTCGACTGACCGAACTGGAATTTTTTGATTACCGGGTTCACGGTGTCCTACCTTCTTTTGTGGCTCTTGGGGAACTTGTCTTCTTGCGAAATTCTTGGGCAATGTCGGGAATCGGCCCAACGCCTGTCCAGGGTAAAACGACTATCCAGATAAAACTTGAGGCTGGGAGCCTGCCATGCGCCAGCGGGAAACCCACTGACGCACGACAGACAACCAACCTCTAGCGCAATCGCTTATTAGCGACGCAGACCCAGGCGACCGATCAGAGCCTGGTAACGGCCCAGATCCTTGCCTTTCAGGTAGTCCAGCAGCTTACGGCGCTGGTTTACCATGCGGATCAGACCACGACGGGAGTGGTGATCTTTACCGTTGGCCTTGAAGTGACCTTGCAGCTTGTTGATGTTGTGGGTCAGCAGTGCAACTTGCACTTCTGGCGAACCAGTGTCACCAACAGCTTGCTGGTAGTCAGCTACGATTTGAGCTTTTTCTTGAACGTCGAGAGCCATGAGGCAATCCTTTTATCAGGAAACTGTTTCAAAGAAACAGCTTCAACAGGCCAGGGACAAATCCCTGTATCTATAAATGAGTAGTGACCGTGCCTGTTAACAGCCACACTCGCCGGCCTGCTGTTACACAGGCCGGTTTCGGTCATTCTGACCGAATCAGTCGACGCGGCGCGATGCGCCCGTCTTCGCTCACTTCACCGATACCGATGAAGCGACCGTTGTGATCCTGTACCCGTACCATGCCGAACTTCGGTGCATCCGGGGCGCGTACCGGTTGGCCGTTAAGCCAGTAGAACGCGCTGTGCTCCGAGAAATGCAACAGTGGCCAGTCCAGCAGGCCGCTGTCCGATGGCATCAGGAAGCGGTCGACCGCTTCGTTGCCGCCTTCGGCATGTACCGCTTCAAGCTCTTCCAGAGTGACGGTCTGTGCAAGCGTGAAAGGCCCGGCCTGGGTACGTCGCAATTCAGCCACGTAAGCGCCACAACCGAGTTGCTCACCGATATCCTCCACCAGGGTGCGGATATAGGTGCCTTTGCTGCAATCCACCGCGAGCCGCGCAGTATCACCCTCAAAGGCCAGTAATTCCAAGCGCGCAATAGTAACAGAACGCGGTTCGCGCTCCACTACTTCGCCTGCGCGGGCCAGCTTGTACAGCGGCTGCCCATCACGCTTGAGCGCGGAGTACATCGGCGGTATCTGACTGATTTGCCCACGAAATTTCGGCAGCACAGCTTCGATATCGGCGCGACCAACGGTCACCGGACGCTCCAGCAAAACTTCACCTTCGGCATCGGCCGTGGTGGTGGTCTTGCCCAGTTGCGCCAGGGTTTCATAACCCTTGTCGGAATCGAGCAGGTATTGCGAGAACTTGGTGGCCTCGCCGAAGCACAACGGCAGCACGCCGGTGGCCAGCGGATCAAGACTGCCGGTGTGCCCGGCCTTCTCGGCATTGAGCAACCAGCGGACCTTCTGCAACGCCGCGTTGGAGGTGAACCCCAGCGGTTTGTCGAGCAGGATGATGCCGCTGACGTTACGACGGATACGTTTGACCTGAGCCACCGATTACTCCTTGGCGTCTTCGGGTTCAGCCGCTACCGGGTGCTGATTGTCTTCAGCCACCGCACGCTCGATCAGGGCCGACAGGTGCGCGCCACGCACGACGCTTTCGTCGTAATGGAAGTGCAACTGCGGAACGCTGCGCAACTTCATTTCGCGAGCCAACTGCATACGCAGGAAACCTGCGGCGGAGTTGAGCACCTTGATGCTTTGCGCGATGTCGTCGCGGCTGTCCTGGCCCATCACGGTGATGAAGATCTTGGCGTGACCGACGTCACGGCTGACTTCAACAGCGGTAATGGTGACCAGGCCGACGCGCGGGTCTTTGACTTCACGACGGATCAGCTGTGCCAGCTCACGCTGCATCTGATCGCCAATACGTTGGGTACGGCTGTATTCTTTTGCCATGTCTTGTTACCTGTTACTGCCCCACGGTGAAACCCGAGGGGTCTGAAAGCGGCAAACGCCCGGCCTGACAAAAGCCAGACCGGGCGTTGCGTTTAGAGTCCGGACGTTGCGCCGCGCATCTGCATGCGGCGGCTCATCGTGGCCCTTGAAGTGCGCGAGTTAGAGGCTGCGAGCAACCTGCACCTTCTCGAAGACTTCGATCTTGTCGCCGACTTTGACGTCGTTGTAGCTCTTCACGCCGATACCGCATTCCATGCCGGCACGTACTTCGGAAGCGTCATCCTTGAAGCGGCGCAGGGATTCCAGCTCGCCTTCGAAGATAACGATGTCTTCACGCAGTACACGGATTGGACGGTTACGGTGAACAACACCTTCGATAACCATGCAACCGGCGATCGCGCCAAACTTCGGCGAACGGAACACGTCACGCACTTCAGCGGTACCCAGGATGTTCTCGCGAACATCGCTGCCCAGCATACCGGTGAGGGCTTTCTTGACGTCTTCGATGATGTCGTAGATCACGTTGTAGTAACGCATATCCAGACCTTCCTGCTCGACGATCTTGCGAGCGCCAGCATCGGCACGCACGTTGAAGCCGAACAGTACAGCGTTGGAAGCCAGTGCCAGGTTGGCGTCGGATTCGGTAATACCACCGACACCGCCACCGACCACACGCACTTGCACTTCGTCGTTACCCAGGCCATTCAAGGCACCGTTCAACGCTTCCAGCGAACCACGGACGTCGGATTTGAGGACGATGTTGAGCGTCTTCTTCTCTTCCTGACCCATGTTCTCGAAGATGTTTTCAAGCTTGCCGGCGTGAGCACGGGCCAGTTTGACTTCGCGGAACTTGCCTTGACGGAACAGAGCCACTTCACGGGCTTTCTTCTCGTCGGCAACCACGCTCATCTCGTCGCCAGCGTCCGGGGTACCGTCCAGGCCGAGAATCTCGACAGGGATGGAAGGACCGGCTTCCTTGATTGGCTTGCCGTTCTCGTCGAGCATGGCGCGAACACGGCCATAGTTCGAACCGACCAGCACCATATCGCCTTGGCGCAGGGTACCGTCTTGAACCAGAACGGTTGCAACCGGGCCACGACCTTTGTCGAGACGCGATTCAACCACGACGCCACGGCCAGGAGCCGAAGGGGTCGCTTTCAGTTCGAGAACTTCAGCTTGCAGCAGAACAGCTTCGAGCAACTCGTCCACGCCAGTACCGACTTTCGCCGAAACCGATACGAACGGGGTGTCGCCGCCCCACTCTTCCGAAGTCACGCCGTGAACCGACAGTTCGCTACGGATGCGATCGAGATCGGCGCCCGGCTTGTCGATTTTGTTCACAGCAACAACCAGCGGAACACCGGCAGCCTTGGCGTGCTGAACGGCTTCAACGGTCTGCGGCATTACGCCGTCGTCCGCTGCAACCACCAGGATCACGATGTCGGTCGCCTTGGCACCACGGGCACGCATGGCGGTAAACGCGGCGTGACCTGGGGTGTCGAGGAAGGTGACCATGCCGCGTTCGGTTTCAACGTGGTACGCACCGATGTGCTGGGTGATACCGCCGGCTTCGCCAGCAGCTACCTTGGCACGACGGATGTAGTCGAGCAGCGAGGTCTTACCGTGGTCAACGTGGCCCATTACGGTCACAACCGGTGCACGGGAGAACGCTTCACCTTCAAACTTCAGGGACTCGGCCAGGGAATCTTCCAGGGCGGTGTCGCTGACCAGGGTCACTTTGTGGCCCAGCTCTTCGGCAACCAGTTGGGCAGTTTCCTGATCCAGTACCTGGTTGATGGTCGCTGGAGTACCCAGTTTGAACATGAACTTGATGATTTCAGCAGCCTTGACCGACATCTGCTGGGCGAGATCGCCAACAGTGATGGTCTCGCCGATCTTCACTTCGCGCACAACAGGGCCGGTTGGGCTCTGGAAACCGTGGGCGTTGCGTTTCTTCAGCTTGGCCTTGCCGCGACCACCACGACGGAAGCCATCGCTTTCTTCGTCGGTAGTACGTGGCGCAACACGTGGAGCAGGCGCTTTTTCCTTGACCGAAGCACGATGCGGAGCGTTTTTGCGCTCGCCATCGCCACTGCCACGACGATTGCTATCGTCGGCACGTGGTTTGTCCGGACGACGCTGTTCGTCGCGTTTGCGAGTGTCGGCCGCAGGTGCTGGTGCAGCTGCAACAACCGGCGCGCTTTCACGCACAGGCTCGGCAACTGCAGCAGGCGCTGCAACGGCGTCGTTAGTAGCGGTTTGCGCAGCAGCAGGCTGGCGACGCGCTTCTTCTTCGGCGCGACGCTTGGCTTCTTCTTCAGCCTTCTGACGTGCAGCATTTTCTACTGCGCGGCGTTCTTCCAGTTCGCGTTTGCGCTCGGCTTCGATTTCTTCCGGGCTGCGTTGTACGAAGACTTTCTTCTTGCGTACTTCAACGCTGATGCTCTTGCTACCAGCAACACGCAGGGTGCTGGTGGTTTTGCGCTGCAATGTAATCTTGCGCGGTTCTTCCACTTTCGCCTTGTGGCTGCTTTTCAAGTGAGTCAGCAAAGACTGCTTCTCACTATCGCTCACACCTTCATCGGCGGCGGTGTGCGGCAGACCTGCCTCACGCATCTGCTGCAACAGGCGCTCTACCGGTGTTTTGACCTCATCGGCCAGTTGTTTCACCGTGACTTGCGTCATGCACTTCTCTCCTCAGGCCGCGCCTAATTACTCGAACCAATGGGCTCGGGCGGCCATGATCAACTTGCCGGCACGATCATCGTCAATGCCGTCGATGTCGAGCAGGTCGTCAATAGACTGCTCGGCCAGGTCTTCGCGGGTAATTACGCCGCGCACCGCCAGTTCCATCGCCAAATCCTTGTCCATACCCTCAAGCGAGAGCAGGTCTTCGGCCGGATGGGCGTCTGCCAGCTTTTCCTCAGTAGCGATGGCTTTAGTCAACAAACGATCCTTGGCGCGAGCGCGAAGCTCGTTGACGGTTTCTTCGTCAAAGCCGTCGATGTTGAGCATTTCTTCCAACGGTACGTAGGCAATCTCTTCCAGGCTGGTAAAGCCTTCATCTACCAGCACCTGTGCCAGGTCTTCGTCGACTTCCAGCTCGTCGATGAAGTTGCGCAGGATGTCGCCGGTTTCTGCTTGCTGCTTAGCCTGGATGTCCGATTCGGTCATCACGTTCAGGGTCCAGCCAGTCAACTGGCTAGCCAGACGCACGTTCTGACCACCGCGACCGATGGCCTGAGCAAGATTGTCTGCGCCAACGGCGATGTCCATTGCATGGGCATCTTCGTCAACAATAATTGCCGCCACTTCAGCCGGCGACATTGCATTGATCACGAACTGCGCCGGGTTATCGTCCCACAGGACGATGTCCACACGCTCGCCGCCCAATTCGCCCGACACTGCCTGAACGCGCGAACCGCGCATACCGATGCAAGCGCCTTGCGGATCAATGCGTTTGTCCTTGGAGCGGACCGCGATCTTGGCGCGCGAACCCGGGTCGCGGGACGCAGCCATTACTTCGATCAGGCCTTCAGCGATTTCCGGCACTTCGATGCGGAACAACTCGATCAGCATTTCCGGCGCGGTACGCGACAGGATCAGCTGAGGGCCGCGGTTCTCGGTGCGGATTTCCTTGAGCAGCGCACGCAGACGCACGCCAACCCGGAAGGTTTCGCGAGAAATGATGTCTTCACGGGCCAGCAACGCTTCAGCGTTATTGCCCAGATCGACGATCACGTTGTCGCGGGTGACTTTCTTCACGGTGCCGGAGATGATTTCTCCCAGGCGCTCGCGATAGGCGTCAACGACTTGAGCACGCTCGGCTTCGCGAACTTTCTGCACGATGACTTGCTTGGCAGTCTGTGCAGCAATGCGGCCGAACTCGATGGATTCGATCTTTTCTTCGACAACGTCACCGACCTTGGCACCAGGATGCGTTTCTGCAACCTTGCTCGGCCAGGTTTCGATGGCCGGATCGTCCAGGTCTGCTTCTTCGACGACCGTCCAGCGACGGAATGTCTCGTAAGCACCGGTGTGGCGATTGATTTCCACACGCAGATCGACTTCGTCCTCGAAACGCTTTTTGGTAGCAGTGGCCAGGGCCAGCTCCAGCGCTTCAAAAATTACGTTTGCCGGTACGCCCTTTTCATTGGATACCGACTCAACAACCAGCAGTACTTCTTTGCTCATCGTACGCCTCGCCTTTCGCAAGCCATTGGATCCGCGGGATCCGCGTCTCAGTCAAAACTGGGAATAATGTTGGCCTTGTCGATCATATCGATCGGCAACAGGAACTCATGGTCTTCAACCTGCACCACAACGTCCTGCTCTTCTACACCGCGCAGAAGGCCCTGAAAGTTGCGCCGACCTTCAAAAGGCGAGCGCAGCTTGATCTTCACTTGTTCACCGGCAAATTTTGCAAACTGCTCAATAGTGAACAGTGGGCGTTCCATGCCAGGCGAGGAAACTTCAAGGGTGTATTCAACGGCGATCGGATCTTCAACATCCAGTACACCGCTGATCTGACGGCTGACGATGGCACAATCGTCCACCAGCACGCCGCCCTCTTTATCAATATAAACGCGCAACATTGAGTGGCGACCTTGAGCCGAAAACTCAATACCCCAGCATTCATAGCCTAGGGCCACGACCACCGGGGCCAGCAAGGCCTGCAACTCTTCTAGCTTGCTCGACACCTGAACCCCCTCGTGCATGTATGTGCATGCTGTGCAAAATAAAAAAATGGGCGAAACGCCCATCCTTGAAACGCCGTTGAACAGCGGCGTTGAAAGTGTCCAGCTAACAAAAAGCCCCTGAAAAGGGGCTCCTTAAACTGGTTGCGGGGGCCGGATTTGAACCGACGACCTTCGGGTTATGAGCCCGACGAGCTACCAGACTGCTCCACCCCGCGACAAAGCTGGGGCGGAAGTATACGACCGATCCCTGACAGGGTCAATGTAACCTTCCACCTACAAGAAAGCCCGCAACAGCGGGCTTTCCTGATAATTGGTACCGAGAAGGGGACTCGAACCCCTACACCCTATGGGCACAACCACCTCAAGGTTGCGTGTCTACCAATTCCACCACCTCGGCAATACTACGCTTGAAACCCTTCTTACTTCTGCTCTTGAGCTGGAGGTACGTCAGTCGCTGGAGTAGCCGACTTTTGCTCTTGAAGCACCGGGACATCATCAGAAGCCGGTTGTTGCTTTGGAACTTCTAACACTGCCGGGTTTGGCAAACCTACTTGAGTCAGCTCATGAGCCTTCTCTTTAGCAAAGTAACCTAACCCCAAGCTGGTTATGAAGAAACCGGCGGCAAGTATAGCAGTAAACTTACTAAGAAAGGTAGAGGAACCTTGGCTTCCGAACACAGTATTTGAAGCACCTGCTCCGAAAGACGCGCCAGCATCCGCACCTTTACCCTGCTGCAGCAAAACCAGAGCAACTACGCCCAATGCACCCAGCAGATGAAAAACGACTACGACTGTTTCCAGCATTTTTTCAGTTTCCCGCGGCGCGACAAATCGCACCGAACTCATCTGCATTCAGGGAAGCCCCACCAATGAGCCCCCCATCGATATCCGGCATGCCGAACAGTTCGACCGCATTGGCCGCCTTCACGCTGCCGCCGTATAGAAGCCGCACACCTTGCGCGACCTCAGAATTCTCTGCCGCCAACTGAGCGCGAATGGCTGCGTGCACATCCTGCGCCTGTTGCGGCGAAGCAGTCAGTCCGGTGCCAATGGCCCAGACCGGCTCGTAAGCGATTACTGCCTTTGCAAAGACACCTACACCCAGCTCCTCAATGATACCGCCAAGCTGACACCCGACAACATCAAGAGTTTTTCCAGCTTCGCGCTCTTCAAGGGTCTCCCCTACGCACAACACCGGAATCAAGCCACATGCCTGCGCCGCCGCGAACTTGCGAATCAGCATTCCGTCCTGCTCGCCCATTATCTGGCGGCGCTCGGAGTGCCCGACAAGCACCAGGGAACAACCTGCATCCACCAACTGACTCGGCGCAACTTCACCGGTCAATGCACCTTGCATGGATTCCACTGCAGAATTCTGCGCGCCGACCGAAATCGACTTGCCTTTCAAGCCATCAATCACTTGATTGATATGCAAGCAAGGCGGGAATACCGCGACATCAACACCGCTTGGCAAGGCCAGATGACTAAGGCCATTGATCAGCTCAGCGACGCTGGCGCGGGTACCGTGCATCTTCCAGTTACCAGCTACCATAGGGCGACGCATGCTGTACCTCGTCGGTCAAAGTGGGCGCAGATGTTACCCAACACAATCATGGCTGGCAAGCCGAAATCAGACAGAAACTTCAGTTACCAGTTTTGCCAGCTCTTCGGCGTAACCGCGAACCTGCGTTTCGTCCTCGCCCTCGACCATGACCCGCACCAGCGGCTCTGTCCCGGACTTGCGCAACAGTACGCGCCCACGACCGGCCATCGCCTGGGTAACACGATCACTGGCCTCTTTGACTTTCGGATGCTCGAGCGGACTCGCACCACCGCCAAACCGGACATTGATCAACACTTGAGGACACTTGCGCAGCGCCTGACGGGACTGAGCCAGGCCTTCTGTGCGCCTCTTCAGCGCCATCAACACCTGCAACGCGGCAATGATCGCATCACCAGTAGTGGTGTGACTGAAGCAGACAATGTGCCCCGAATTCTCCCCACCCACCTGCCAATCGCGCTCCAGCAACTCGGAGATCACGTAACGGTCGCCAACGTTGGCGCGCACAAAAGGAATCGCCAGATCAGCCAGGGCCAATTCCAGCCCCAGGTTACTCATCAGCGTACCGACCACACCGCCCTGCAACTTGCCGCGCTCTTGCAGATCGCGAGCGATGATGAACAACAACTCGTCGCCGTCGACGACAGCGCCAGTGTGATCGACCATCTGGACCCGGTCACCATCACCGTCAAAGGCAATACCCAAATCGGCGTGCTCGGCCAATACGGCAGCTTGCAGTGGCTCCATATGGGTCGAACCGCAATTTTCATTGATGTTCAGGCCATTAGGATGAGCAGAAAGCACAACGACATCGGCTCCCAGCTCACGGAACACACTAGGCGCCACTTTATAGGTCGCACCATGGGCACAGTCGATCACGATTTTCAGCCCGGCAAAACTGGTACCGGTCGGGACGCTGCTCTTGCAGAATTCGATATAACGGCCCGAGGCATCGTTGATTCGCGATACCTTGCCAATTTTGCTCGATTCAACCACGGTCATCGGGGTGTCGAGCAGCTCTTCGATCATCAGCTCGACTTCATCCGGAAGCTTGGTGCCCTTCCCGGAGAAAAATTTAATGCCGTTGTCGTCATGAGGGTTGTGCGAAGCGCTGATCACGATGCCGGCTTCGGCATGAAAGGTACGTGTCAGATAGGCGATGGCCGGCGTCGGCATCGGCCCGAGGAGCATCACATCAGCACCCGCCGAGGTCAGCCCTGCCTCAAGCGCCGACTCGAACATGTAACCGGAGATCCGGGTGTCCTTGCCCACGAGCACCTTGCAGGCACCCATGCTGCGAAATGCCATGCCTGCCGCCCAGCCAAGCTTGAGCATGAAATCAGGAGTAATCGGGTATTCACCGACCCGACCACGAATGCCGTCGGTGCCAAAGTATTTTTTGCTCATAAGTACTCCATCATTCTTATTCGGCTGATTCTACTGCGGCAATCATTCGCACTACGTCGACCGTTTCAGCCACATCATGGACGCGCAATATACGCGCCCCCTTGAATGAAGCCAGTGCCGCGAGCGCCAAACCGCCATGCAGACGCTCTCCCACCGGCCGATTCAAGGCTTGCCCGATCATGCTCTTTCGCGAAACCCCGACCAACAGGGGCCGCCCCAAGGCATGCAAGGCTTCCATATGCTTAAACAAGCTCAGGTTGTGCTGCAAGGTTTTCGCGAAGCCGAAGCCCGGATCGAGGATGATCCGCTCAGCAGGTATGCCCACCGACGCACACTGAAGCATGCGTTCGGCGAGAAACTCGCCGACCTCTTTCGTCACATCCTGATACTGCGGATTGTCCTGCATGTCGCCCGGCTCACCGAGCATATGCATCAGACACACCGGCAAACCGGTGGCCGCCGCGGCATCCAGGGCTCCGTCCCGGCGCAACGAACGCACATCATTGATCAAACCCGCCCCAAGCCTTGCGGTTTCACGCATGACCGCCGGCGTGGAAGTATCGACCGAGATAATCACATCGAGTTCACGACTGATGCGCTCAACGATAGGTGCTACACGCTCGAGCTCTTCAAGCGGTGAAACCGCCCTGGCACCGGGCCGGGTCGATTCGCCACCAACGTCGATCAGCGTCGCGCCAGCCGCCACCATTGCCTCGGCGTGACGCAGGGCCGCATCCAGCTGGCTGTATTGACCGCCATCGGAAAAGGAGTCGGGAGTGACATTGAGAATGCCCATGACATGCGTCTGGGCCAAATCAAGAACCCGGTTGCCGCAAGGCAACCGGGCCGAGGACTGAACAGAAGTCATTTCAAACCTTATACGTCAGCAGCCGGGCCACCGATTGGCGTTTCCGGACGCCCATCCTGCACCGCCGGAGGCGTGCCGGAAGTATCACTACCGCCAGACCAGTCGCGAGGCTCGCGAGGAGCACGACCTGCCATGATGTCATCGATCTGATCAGCATCGATCGTTTCGTACTTCATCAAGGCATCCGCCATGGCGTCAAGCTTGTCACGGTTATCCGTAAGGATCTGTTTGGCCGTGCCGTAGCACTGGTCAATGATGCTGCGTACTTCGGAGTCGATCAGTTTGGCTGTCTCGCCGGAGAAGCTGGCATGTTGACCACCGCCGCCACGACCGAGGAACACTTCGCCCTCTTCTTCGGCGTACATCAACGGGCCGAGTTTTTCCGACAAGCCCCACTTGGTCACCATGTTCCGTGCGATCTGGCTGGCACGCATGATGTCGTTGGATGCACCGGTGGTGACACCGTCGAAGCCAAGGGTCATCTCTTCAGCGATACGACCGCCGTACAGCGAGCAGATCTGGCTGATCAGCGCACGCTTGGACAGGCTGTAGCGATCTTCTTCCGGCAGGAACATGGTCACACCGAGCGCACGACCGCGCGGGATGATCGACACTTTGTAGACCGGATCATGCTCAGGTACGACGCGACCGACGATAGCGTGACCAGCTTCGTGATAAGCAGTGTTCTGCTTCTCTTTCTCGGACATGACCATGGATTTGCGCTCGGCACCCATCATGATCTTGTCTTTGGCCAGTTCGAACTCTTTCATCTCGACGATACGCTTGCCGGCACGGGCTGCGAACAACGACGCCTCGTTTACCAGGTTGGCCAGGTCGGCACCGGAGAAACCAGGAGTACCACGCGCGATCACGGCCGGAGCGACGTCGTCACCCATTGGCACTTTGCGCATGTGGACTTTGAGAATCTGCTCGCGACCACGGATATCCGGCAGACCGACCACGACCTGACGGTCGAAACGACCCGGACGCAGCAATGCAGGGTCCAGCACGTCGGGACGGTTGGTCGCTGCGATGACGATGATGCCGTCATTCATTTCGAAGCCGTCCATCTCCACCAGCAACTGGTTGAGTGTCTGTTCGCGCTCGTCGTGACCGCCACCCATGCCGGCACCACGGTGGCGACCGACGGCGTCGATTTCATCGATGAAGATGATGCATGGCGCGTGCTTCTTCGCCTGCTCGAACATGTCACGAACACGACTGGCACCGACACCGACGAACATTTCGACGAAATCGGAACCGGAAATGGTGAAGAACGGCACTTTGGCTTCGCCGGCAATCGCCTTGGCGATCAAGGTTTTACCAGTACCAGGAGGACCGACCATCAGCACGCCACGAGGAATGCGACCGCCCAAACGCTGGAACTTGCCCGGATCACGCAGGAATTCGACCAGCTCGCCAACTTCTTCCTTGGCTTCGTCGCAACCGGCAACGTCAGCCAAAGTGGTTTTCACCTGATCTTCGGAGAGCAGGCGCGCCTTGCTCTTGCCGAAGCTCATCGGCCCGCCCTTGCCACCGGCACCGCCCTGCATCTGCCGCATGAAGAACATGAAGACAGCGATGATTACGAGGATCGGGAAGCTTGCGACCAGGAGTTGAGTCCAGATGCTTTGCTGCTCAGGCTGCTTGCCTTCAACTACCACGTGATTATCCACGAGGTCGCCGATCAGGCCATTGTCCTGGATTGCCGGACGAATGGTCTTGAAGCTGTCGCCATCGTTGCGCTTGCCGGTAATTACGTAGCCATCAACTGCTACGCGCTCGACCTTGCCATCCTTGACCTGCTGGATGAAGTCGGAATAGTTGAGGGTCTGCGGCTCGTTAGGGCTGGAGAAGTTGTTCATCACCGTCACCAGGACAGCCGCGATGATCAACCACAGGATCAGATTCTTTGCCATATCGTTCAATTAACTACCCTCTGAAGCAAGCTCCGCTAATGGCGCGTGCTTCGCATGATATTCACCGGCCTAACTTACTACATTACCTACGGCTCTGGCAGGCGCCGTCTGTAACCCTTTGTGAAACACTTTCTACACAATATTCGCTAATGCTCACGGGACGAAATACGAAAAACCTATCGACCCGCAAAAAAACCTCGATTTACTCACTACGGCCGCGGTAGCCCCAAGCCAGCATGTATTGCTCGCGGGAACTGCCACGGGAAGAGTCCGGCTTGATCATCTGGACCTTGTCGAATTTCTGACGAGCGTCCTTCACGTAAGCATCAAACCCTTCGCCCTGAAACACCTTGATCACGAAATTACCACCCGGCTTGAGTATCCGAGCCGCCAGATCAAGAGCCAGCTCACATAGAAACATGGCTTTTGGCATGTCCACCTCAGGCGTACCACTCATATTGGGGGCCATATCGGAAATCACAAGGTCCACCTGCGAATTCCCCACGGCTTCGAGGATCTGAGCGAGCACTTCGTCCTGGGTGAAGTCACCCTGAATGAAAGTCACGTCCGGAATGCTGTCCATTTCCAGGATGTCCGAGGCGATCAGACGCCCCTGACCACCGATCAGCCGACTAGTGACCTGCGACCAGCCGCCGGGCGCCGCACCCAGGTCGACAACGCTCATACCAGGACGGATCAGCTTGTATTTCTCCTGGACCTCCAGAAGCTTGTAACTCGCACGCGAGCGGTAACCATCCTTCTGCGCCTGCTTCACATAGGGATCATTGACATGTCTTTTCAGCCAACCAAGGCTTGTCTTGGAACGCGCCATTGGGCACCTCGATGATAAGGGTCGTGATTAATTGGGCGGATCCACGAACCCTCGGGTAAAATGGCCGCCATTTTACAGAATCCAGACTAAAGGGTCAGATTATGCCGCTCACTCAAGAGCAGAAGAAACAGTACAAATCCATTGGCCACCATCTGAAACCAGTTTTGATTGTGGCTGACAACGGTTTGACTGAAGGTGTGTTAGCCGAACTTGAACGCGCTTTGGCGGATCACGAGCTGATCAAAATCAAGCTCAACATCCTCGATCGCGAATCGCGCCTGGCAGCCATTGCAGAGCTCTGCAAGGCCGGCAAAGCCGATCTGGTTCAGGTCATCGGCAAGATGGCACTGATTTACCGCAAGAACTTCAGCGTCAACAAGCAGCTGTCGAACGTCCATCGCTTCAAGTGATGACAAGGGTCAAGGGTGTGCTTCGCGCACCCTCACACTCCATCCCGGCACCGGTTGCATCACCAGCACCAGCCCGGAAAATCCCAGAACAAGATAGCTGAACAGCTGCCAATGCGCCGCCTGCGGCCAGCCGACGTGGACCGCGAAATACATCGCGCCCCCATACAGCGCCATCAGCAGCAGTTGCCCACGAATATCGCGCCATAGACTGGCAAGGCCCTCGGCCTGAATCAGCACCAAAGCCTGAAAAATCACACACGCCGTGGCAAATCCCACCATCAGCGTATTCAGCATGCCTGCGATTTCGTCGATCAGCAGCGGTGCCAGGCCTATTCGCCCCAGCACCGGCAGCAGACCGATGTGCAACAGCCACAGGCCGCCAACCCACAACATTTGGGTCAGCTGCCAAAGCATGGCGCCCGCACGTAGCGGGCGCCTTCTTTCAGAGGTGGCGAACTTCGACAATCTCATACTCGATAACGCCACCTGGCGTTTTCACGGCGACCACATCACCCTCTTCCTTGGCGATCAAGGCGCGAGCCAGTGGCGAACCCACCGAAATCTTGCCGAGTTTGAAGTCAGCCTCATCCTCACCCACGATGTGGTAAGTGACGCGCTCATCCGTCTCGACGTTGGCGATTTCAACGGTAGTGCCGAAAATCACTTTGCCGGTATGAGGAATGGACGTGACATCGATGATGACCTGATTCTGAATCCGGCCTTCAATGTCACGAATCCGCGCCTCGACCATACCCTGCTGCTCGCGAGCAGCGTGGTACTCGGCGTTTTCCTTCAAGTCACCCAACTCGCGGGCCGTACCGATGTCCTGGCTGAGCTTCGGACGGACGACCTTGGTCAGGTGAGCGTGTTCTTCTTCCAGGGCTTTCGCGCCCTGGACGGTCATTGGGTATTTGATCATGCCTTCAATCCTGCGTGTAAATCCTGCAAGCGGCGCACGGTCTTCTCGGGACCGAACTTCAGCGCTTCGCAGATAGCTTCGCCAGCAGCAATGGTAGTGGTGCAGTAGATCTTGTGCTGCAAGGCATTGCGACGAATGGAGTAGGAATCGGCGATCGACTGGCGACCTTCGGTGGTGTTGATGATCAGGGTGACTTCGTCATTCTTGATCATGTCGACCACGTGCGGACGACCCTCGGTCACCTTGTTCACACGACGCACTTTCAGGCCTGCGGCTTCGATCAGCTTGGCAGTACCGGCGGTAGCGACCACTTCAAAGCCCAAGTTGATCAGATCACGGGCCACGCCTGCAACCAGTGGCTTGTCATCATCACGCACGCTGATGAATGCGGTACCGCCAGTCGGCAGCACTTCGCTGGCGCCCATCTGGGCTTTGGCAAAGGCTTCGCCGAAGGTGTCGCCCACACCCATCACTTCACCGGTGGACTTCATCTCTGGGCCCAGGATCGGGTCCACGCCAGGGAATTTGGCGAATGGGAACACCGCCTCTTTCACGCTGTAGAAGTTCGGAATGATTTCTTTGGTGAAGCCAATTTCCTTCAGGGTTTTACCGGCCATCACGCGAGCCGCGATCATTGCCAGGGAAACACCGATGCACTTGGACACGAACGGTACGGTACGGGAAGCGCGCGGGTTGACTTCGATGACGTAGATGTCTTCGCCTTGCAGCGCCAACTGAACGTTCATCAGGCCGACAACGCCCAGTTCCAGGGCCATTTTCTTGACCTGTTCGCGCATCTCGTCCTGGATGTGAGCAGGCAGCGAGTACGGCGGCAGGGAACATGCGGAGTCACCGGAGTGAACGCCGGCCTGTTCGATGTGCTGCATGATCGCGCCGATCACCACGTCGGTGCCGTCGCAGACCGCATCCACGTCCATTTCGATGGCGCAGTTGAGGAAGTGATCGAGCAGCACCGGGCTGTCGTTGGACACTTTCACCGCATCACGCAGGTAGCGCTTGAGTTCTTCTTCTTCGTAGACGATTTCCATCGCGCGGCCGCCCAGTACGTAGGACGGACGAACCACCAGCGGGTAACCGATCTTGGCCGCGGCACGAATTGCTTCGTCTTCGCTGCGCACGGTGGCATTTGGCGGCTGACGCAGGTTCAGACGCTCAACCATTTGCTGGAAGCGCTCACGGTCTTCGGCACGGTCGATGGCGTCAGGGCTGGTGCCGATGATTGGCACGCCGGCTTCTTCCAGGGCGCGAGCCAGTTTCAGCGGGGTTTGGCCGCCGTACTGGACGATCACGCCTTTCGGCTTCTCGACGCGGACGATTTCCAGTACGTCTTCCAGGGTCACTGGTTCGAAGTACAGACGATCGGAGGTGTCGTAGTCGGTGGAAACGGTTTCCGGGTTGCAGTTGACCATGATGGTCTCGTAACCGTCTTCGCGCAGGGCCAGTGCCGCGTGTACGCAGCAATAGTCGAACTCGATGCCCTGGCCGATACGGTTTGGACCGCCGCCGAGGATCATGATCTTGTCGCGACCCGACGGCGCGGCTTCGCACTCTTCCTCGTATGTCGAGTAGAGGTAAGCGGTGTCGGTGGCGAACTCGGCCGCGCAGGTGTCAACGCGCTTGTAGACCGGGAAGATTTCCAGCTTGTGACGGTGGCGACGCAGAGCCTTCTCGGTCACGCCCAGCAGCTTGGCCAGACGCATGTCGGAGAAACCTTTGCGCTTGAGGCGGAACATCAAGTCGTGGTCGATGCTGGCCAGACCCAGGGTCTTGACCTTCTCTTCTTCCTTGATCAGGTCTTCGATCTGTACCAGGAACCACGGGTCGATCATGTTCATGCCGAAAATGTCTTCGACCGACAGGCCGGCGCGGAACGCGTCAGCGACGTACCAGATACGCTCGGCGCCCGGCACGGTCAATTCGCGCTTGAGGATGCTCATGCTTTCCGGATTGCTCAGGTCGAGCTTCTCGTCCAGGCCGCAAACGCCCACTTCCAGACCGCGCAGGGCTTTCTGCAGGGATTCCTGGAAGGTCCGGCCGATGGCCATGACTTCACCGACCGACTTCATTTGAGTGGTCAGGCGTGCGTCGGCTTTCGGGAATTTCTCGAAGGCGAAGCGTGGCAGCTTGGTGACAACGTAGTCGATGGACGGCTCGAAGGACGCCGGGGTCTTGCCACCGGTGATGTCGTTCGACAGCTCGTCGAGGGTGTAACCGACGGCCAGTTTTGCCGCGACCTTGGCGATCGGGAAACCGGTGGCTTTCGAGGCCAGGGCCGAGGAACGGGATACCCGCGGGTTCATCTCGATCACGACCATGCGACCGGTGTTCGGGCAGATGCCGAACTGGACGTTGGAACCGCCAGTCTCGACGCCGATCTCGCGCAGTACCGCCAGGGAGGCGTTACGCAGGATCTGGTATTCCTTGTCGGTCAGGGTCTGTGCTGGCGCAACAGTGATCGAGTCACCGGTGTGCACGCCCATCGGGTCGAAGTTTTCGATGGAGCAGACGATGATGCAGTTGTCCTTCTTATCGCGGACAACCTCCATCTCGTATTCTTTCCAGCCGATCAGCGATTCGTCGATCAGCAGCTCTTTGGTCGGCGACAGGTCCAGACCGCGGGCGCAGATCTCTTCGAACTCTTCACGGTTGTAAGCAATACCGCCACCGGTGCCGCCCATGGTGAAGGACGGACGAATGATGCACGGGAAGCCGAGACGCTCGAGAACCGCGTTGGCCTCGTCCATGCTGTGGGCGATACCCGAACGCGGGCAGTCCAGACCGATGGATTTCATCGCCTTGTCGAAGCGCGAACGGTCTTCGGCCTTGTCGATGGTGTCAGCATTGGCACCGATCATTTCTACGCCGAACTTCTCCAGAACGCCTTCGCGTTCCAGGTCCAGTGCGCAGTTCAGAGCGGTTTGGCCACCCATGGTTGGCAGCAGCGCGTCCGGACGCTCTTTCTCGATGATCTTGGCAACGGTCTGCCACTTGATCGGCTCGATGTAGGTGGCGTCGGCCATGGCCGGGTCGGTCATGATGGTGGCCGGGTTGGAGTTCACCAGGATGACGCGATAACCCTCCTCGCGCAGAGCTTTACAGGCCTGGGCGCCGGAGTAGTCGAATTCGCAGGCCTGGCCGATCACGATCGGGCCAGCGCCGAGAATCAGGATGCTTTTAATGTCTGTACGTTTTGGCATGGGTTGTCACTCAAATCCGCAGGTCAGTCGGCAAGCCGTCTTGTTCAATCTCTGAAACCTTGAGGGGGCCACCGGTTTCGGGACCGCCCTCAGGCTTCGCTACATCAGGGCGAGCGATTAGCGTCGCTTGGCCATTTCGTTGATGAAGCGATCAAACAGTGGCGCTACGTCGTTCGGGCCAGGGCTGGCTTCAGGGTGACCCTGGAAGCTGAAGGCGCTCTTGTCGGTACGCTCGATGCCTTGCAGGGTGCCGTCGAACAGCGATTTGTGGATCGCCCGTACGTTGCCTGGCAGGGACGCTTCGTCTACCGCAAAACCATGGTTCTGGCTGGTAATCATCACCACACCGCTGTCCAGATCCTGGACCGGGTGGTTGGCACCGTGGTGGCCATGGCCCATTTTCAGGGTCTTGGCGCCGGAGGCCAGAGCCAGCAGTTGGTGACCGAGGCAGATGCCGAACACCGGAATCTCGGTTTCCAGCACGTCCTTGATCGCCTGGATCGCGTAGTCGCATGGCTCAGGGTCGCCCGGGCCGTTGGACAGGAACACGCCGTCCGGTTTCAACGCCAGCGCTTCAGCGGCCGGAGTCTGTGCAGGCACCACGGTCACGCGGCAACCGCGCTCGACCAGCATGCGCAGGATGTTGACCTTGACGCCATAATCGTAGGCCACCACGTGGTACGGCAGATCGGAAGCGTCGATGGTCGCGTGGCTGTCGGTTTTCAAGTCCCAGACAGTCGAGCGCCACTCGTACTTCTCTTTGGTGCTGACGACTTTTGCCAGGTCCATGCCTTTAAGGCCAGGGAAACCCTGAGCGGCGGCGATGGCGGCTTCTTCGGAAATGTTGTCACCGGCCATGATGCAGCCGTTCTGCGCGCCTTTCTCACGCAGGATGCGTGTCAGGCGACGGGTGTCGATACCGGCGATAGCCACAACGTTGTTGGCTTTCAGGTAGTCGGACAGGGACATCGTGTTGCGCCAGTTGCTCGCAACCAGTGGCAGATCACGGATGACCAGGCCAGCGGACCAGACGCGGTCGGACTCGGCGTCTTCCGGCGTGGTGCCGGTGTTGCCGATGTGCGGGTACGTCAGGGTAACGATCTGTTGGGCGTAGGAAGGATCGGTAAGGATTTCCTGATAGCCGGTCATTGCGGTGTTGAACACCACCTCACCAACGGTTTGACCGTCGGCTCCAATGGCTTCGCCGCGAAAAATGCTGCCATCAGCAAGGGCGAGTATGGCTGGCTTAGTCAAGAAGACCTCCCGTAAATAAAGCCTGAAAGGGCGATCGCAGGTTGTAAAAAAGCGGAGTGACGTATGGACACGTCACCCCGCTTCTTCACTGAATTATTCTGCGCGCTTTTAGTGGACACACTAAAGCTGTAGCTTACAGAAAAAGGCATTTTTGGTCTACCGCCAATGAGCCCTAAAGGCCGGAGAATGCGACAGGACGTCGCTTGGCGGAATAAAACCGGGCCCAAACGCTGAGTTTGAGCCCGATTTCGGGCACATCTTACCGCAGGTCGAGCACGTCTTGCATGTCGTAAAGGCCTGGTTCACGACCATCCAGCCACAAAGCTGCACGTACCGCACCCTTGGCGAAGGTCATACGGCTGGATGCTTTGTGCGTGATCTCCAGTCGCTCGCCCTCACAGGCGAACAGCACCGTATGATCACCGACCACATCCCCACCGCGAACAGTCGCGAAGCCGATCGTTTCACGCTCACGCACACCGGTGTGACCTTCACGACCATAGACCGCGACCTTCTGCAGATCACGATCCAGCGCACTGGCGATCACTTCGCCCATGCGCAGAGCCGTACCTGAAGGGGCGTCGATCTTGTGCCGATGATGAGCCTCGATGATTTCAATGTCAGCCTCATCGCCCAGCACACGAGCTGCCATATCGAGCAGCTTCAGCGACAGGTTTACACCAACACTGAAATTGGCCGCGAACACAATCGCAATATCCTTGCTCGCCTCGGCCAGCAACTGCTTCTGCGCCACGTCCAGCCCCGTGGTGCCGATCACCATGGACTTGCCCGCCTTACGGCAGAACTCCAGGTTTTTCAGCATCACTTCCGGGAGCGTGAAGTCGATCAACACATCGAACTCATCGGCCACCGCATCCAGCTTACCGGACAACGGCACACCGATTCGCCCCAGCGATGCCAGCTCACCGGCATCCACGCCAATCAGCGTGCTGCCGGGGCGCACAATGGCTGCCGTCAGGCCGGTAAGCGGCGCACGCTGCTGCACCGCCTCGACCAGAATCTTGCCCATGCGCCCGGCAGCGCCCATCACAGCTATACGTCGCATGCCGACTCCTTACAAATCGCCAAAGAAGCGCTTCACGCCTTCGAACCAACCAGTGGTTTTCGGCGAATGACTGTTGTCGCCCGCCAGGGAGCTGCGCAACTCCTCCAACAATTCGCGCTGACGACGACCCAGGTTGACCGGAGTCTCGACCGCCACGCGGCACATCAGGTCACCAGCACCGCCGCCACGAACCGGCGCGACGCCTTTGCCGCGAACACGGAACTGCTTACCGGTCTGAGTCCCTTCAGGGATCTTCAGCTTGACCCGACCATCGAGGGTCGGAATCTCCAGCTCGCCGCCCAGCGCTGCGTCGACGAAGCTGATTGGCACTTCGCAGAACAGGTGCTTGCCGTCCCGCTGGAAGATCGCGTGTTCGCGCACATTGATCACCACGTACAGGTCGCCGGTCGGGCCACCTTGTGCACCCGCCTCGCCTTCGCCAGACAGGCGAATACGGTCACCGGTATCGACACCGGCCGGCACTTTCACCGACAGGGTCTTGTACTCTTCGACACGACCTTCGCCGTGGCAGGAATCGCACGGATCGGAAATGATCTTGCCCTGGCCATGGCAGCGCGGGCAGGTCTGCTGCACCGAGAAGAACCCCTGCTGCATGCGTACCTGACCGATACCGCCGCACGTCGGGCACGTGATCGGCGAGGAGCCTTTCTTGGCGCCCGAGCCATCGCACGGCTTGCAGTTGACCAATGTCGGAACGCGGATATTCACGGTCGTGCCGCGCACCGCTTCTTCCAGGTTCAGCTCCAGGGTGTAACGCAGGTCGCTGCCGCGCTGAGCACCGCCACGAGCACCGCCGCGACCGCCACCGAAGAAGTCACTGAAGACATCGCCAAAGATATCGGAGAAGTTCTGACCGCCAAACCCGGCACCGCCGCCGCCCATGCTCGGGTCGACACCGGCATGACCGTATTGGTCATAGGCCGCGCGCTTGCTGGAATCGGACAGCACTTCGTAGGCCTCGTTGGCCTCCTTGAACATATCTTCCGACGCTTTGTCATCGGGATTACGGTCCGGGTGGTGCTTCATCGCCAGGCGACGGTAGGCCTTTTTCAGGTCCGCTTCGCTTGAACCACGCTCAACACCCAATACTTCGTAATAGTCACGCTTTGCCATAAGTCTTTGCACTCTTAAGGACGTTCGGCAAACCTCTCCTGAGCCTCGCCAAACTCGTTGAGCCCCAATACAGGCCCGGACCCAACTCACGTCAATTCAACGATCCTGGTCTTTGATTCGATGCGGTACTTTCGACTCGAAAAGCAGGAGCATTTCCGGTCATACCGCCAGCATTCGAGCGTTGTCGCATGCTGTAAAAATTCACTTACTCCAGACACGCCAACGCGGGAGCAAGCTCCCGCGCGGCGACATCCTACCAGTCACCGCCTGAAGGCAGTCAACCGGGCGACCAACAACTTACTTGTGGTCTTTGACCTCTTCGAACTCGGCGTCAACGACGTCGTCAGCCTTTTCAGCTTTTTCGTCGTGCGGCGCCGCGCCTTCAGCTGGCTGAGCCTGATCAGCGTACATTTTCTGAGCCACTGGCGCGGAGACCTTGGACAGCTCTTCAACCTTGGCTTCGATAGCGGCCTTGTCGTCGCCTTTGATGGCGGTTTCCAGGGCAACTACAGCGGCTTCGATTGCAGTCTTCTCTTCAGCGCTCACTTTGTCACCAGCATCAGCGACCATTTTGCGCGTCGAGTGAACCAGGGCATCGCCTTGGTTACGGGCGCTGGCCAGCTCTTCGAACTTGCGGTCTTCTTCAGCGTTAACTTCAGCGTCGCGAACCATCTGCTGAATTTCTTCCTCGGACAGACCGGAGTTGGCCTTGATCACGATCGACTGAGTCTTGCCGGTAGCCTTGTCTTTCGCGCCGACGTGCAGGATGCCGTTGGCGTCGATGTCGAAGGTCACTTCGATTTGTGGCACGCCACGTGGTGCTGGTGGAATCTCGGCAAGGTCGAACTTGCCCAGGGACTTGTTCTGTGCGGCTTGCTTACGCTCACCTTGCAGTACGTGAATGGTCACTGCGCCCTGGTTGTCGTCGGCAGTCGAGAACACTTGCGATTTCTTGGTAGGAATCGTGGTGTTTTTCTCGATCAGCGCGGTCATTACGCCGCCCATGGTTTCGATACCCAGGGTCAGCGGACTGACGTCGAGCAGCAGAACGTCTTTCACGTCACCAGCCAATACCGCGCCCTGGATAGCAGCACCCATGGCAACAGCTTCGTCAGGGTTGACGTCTTTACGTGCTTCTTTACCGAAGAAATCGGTCACCAGCTTCTGAACCAGTGGCATACGGGTCTGACCGCCAACCAGGATCACGTCGTTGATCGAACCAACGTCGATACCGGCGTCTTTCATCGCGATGCGGCAAGGTTCGATGGTGCGCTGAACCAGGTCTTCAACCAGCGCTTCGAGCTTGGCGCGGGAGATTTTCACGTTCAAGTGCTTAGGACCGGTAGCGTCTGCAGTGATGTACGGCAGGTTCACGTCGGTCGACTGGCTCGAGGACAGTTCGATCTTGGCTTTCTCAGCGGCTTCTTTCAGGCGCTGCATGGCCAGCGGGTCACCCTTGAGGTTCATGCCGCTTTCTTTCTTGAACTCGTCAACGAGGTAGTCGATCAGACGAATGTCAAAGTCTTCACCGCCCAGGAAAGTGTCACCGTTGGTAGCCAACACTTCGAACTGGTGCTCGCCATCGACTTCAGCGATTTCGATCACGGAAACGTCGAAAGTACCGCCGCCCAAGTCGTAAACGATCACGGTGTGATCGCCTTTCGCCTTGTCCATACCGTAGGCCAGTGCGGCTGCGGTTGGTTCGTTGATGATACGTTTAACGTCCAGACCCGCGATACGGCCGGCGTCTTTGGTGGCTTGACGCTGGCTGTCGTTGAAGTAGGCCGGAACGGTGATCACCGCTTCGGTCACTGGCTCGCCGAGGTAGTCTTCGGCGGTCTTCTTCATTTTCTTCAGAATTTCAGCCGAGATTTGTGGCGGCGCCATTTTCTGGCCGTTCACTTCAACCCATGCGTCGTTGTTGTCAGCCTTGACGATCTTGTAAGGGACCATCTGGATGTCTTTCTGTACGACTTCTTCGTCGAAACGACGACCGATCAGACGCTTCACCGCGTACAGGGTGTTATGCGGATTGGTCACTGCCTGACGCTTGGCCGACTGGCCAACCAGGATTTCACCGTCGTTGGCATAAGCGATGATCGACGGCGTGGTACGCGCGCCTTCAGCGTTTTCAATAACTTTGGCTTTGCCGTTTTCCAGCACGGAGACGCAGGAGTTGGTAGTCCCCAGGTCGATACCGATAATTTTGCCCATGTTCACTCTCCCGAAACTTTGGATTTGGATGCCGCAGTAGTGGTGGCTGACTGCGGTAGCACTTAAACGCTTGACTTCTAAATGGGGGCCTTGCGGCTAATTTCAAGCCTGCTCGTCAATCGAAGGCGAAACCGGTGCAGGTGCCTTGCTGACCACGACCATGGCCGGGCGCAGCAGGCGACCGTGAAGCTGGTAGCCCTTCTGAAACACCTTGAGCACGCTGTTTGGCTCGACGTCGGCGCTTTCCTGCATGGCCATTGCCTGGTGATGCGAGGCGTTGAAGGGTTCGCCTTCAGGATCGATCGCTTCCAGGTGATAACGTTTCAGGGTGTCCTGGAACATTTTCAGGGTCAGTTCGATCCCTTCGCGCATCGGACGAATGTTCTCGTCGTCAGGGTTGGACAGCTCCAGGCCGCGCTCCAGGCTGTCGATGATCGGCAGCAGGTCGCCAGCGAACTTTTCCAGGGCGAATTTGTGAGCCTTTTCAACGTCCTGCTCGGCACGGCGGCGGACGTTCTGCAGATCGGCGGCTACACGCAAAGCCTGATCCTGCGCACCAGCCAATTGCTCTTCGAGCACTTGTACACGAGCCGCCAGGTCTTCACCCGAAGCCTCGGGGCCCTGGTTGGCGTCTAGATTTTGCGTATCCACTGTCTGTTCGTCAGCCATAGATTTCTCCTTCCAATATCGTCCGCGAGCTCAACTCGCGCTTCTGCCCCGGTATATGGGGCCGCAAAATTCAGCTTCAAGGGCTATTTGATGATTACCCCTACAAAAAACAGCTGCATTGTCATTCCTCATTGCGCTAAGGATTTTCGCAAATCAAGCAAATCGACCTAAGAGAGGGCATTGTCAGCCTGAAACAAAACACTGTATAAATAACCAGACCTAAAGCCTGGGAGCGGCCTTTATGCTGGTGCACCTGTCCGTACATAACTACGCCATCGTTGAACATCTCGATCTCGAACTCGATCGCGGGATGAGCGTGATCACAGGGGAAACCGGCGCCGGCAAGTCGATCATGCTCGACGCCCTGGGCCTGACCCTGGGCGATCGCGCCGACAGCGGCGTGGTCCGCCCGGGCGCCGACAAGGCCGATATCCTGGCCACCTTCGATCTGGTCGACATCCCGGAAGCCAGCGCCTGGCTGGCCGAGCGCGATCTCGAGAACGACGGCCCGTGCATTCTGCGTCGAGTGATCACCGCTGAAGGGCGCTCGCGCGGCTACATCAACGGCACTCCCTGCCCCCTCGGTGACCTGAAGGCCCTGGGCGAGTTGCTGATCGACATCCACAGCCAGCACGAACACCAATCCCTGCTCAAAACCGATACCCATCGCCGATTGCTCGACGAATACGCCGGCGCCACGGACCTCGCCCGCCAGGTGCAACTGGCTGCCCAACGCTGGCGCCAGACCCGCCAGGAACTGGAACGCCTTTCCAACTCCGGCGACGAACAACGCGCCCGCCATCAATTGCTCAGCTACCAACTCGAAGAACTGGAAAACCTCGGCCTTGGCGAAACCGAGCTGGAGCAGCTGGAACAGGAACACAAGAACCTGACCAACGCCGAAACCCTGCTGGGCATTTGCCGGCAAGTGGTCGAACAATGCAGCGAAAGTGATTCAGGCAATGTATTGAATGCACTCACCGCCAGCCTTAACCGCCTATCGAGCGTGAACAATTCGATCGGCGCCCTGGGTGAAGCCAGCAGCCTGCTGACCAGCGCACAGATTCAGGTTGAAGAAGCCGTGGGCGAGCTGAACCGCTTTCTCGACAATTTCGATGCCGACCCGGCCCGCCTTCAATACCTGGAAGAGCGCCTTGATGCCATCTACACCCTGGCGCGCAAACACCGCATCCAGCCGACCGAGGTCGCCGAGATGCAACAGAAGCTACTCGATGAAATCGAAACCCTGAATGCCAACGACGAATCCATCGAACGACTGAGCGATGAGCTGGCCTCCTACGCCCGTCATTATCAGGAGAAGGCGCGGGAGCTGAGCGATCTGCGGCATCAAGCCTCAAGCAGCCTGGCCAGTGCCGTAGAACAGGAAATCCAGCGCCTGGGCATGCCCGGCGGCCGCTTCACCATCGAGCTGCGCCCCAACAGCAGCGACGAACTGCTGCCCAATGGACTCGAACAAGTAGAACTGCTGGTAAGCGCCAACCCGGGGCAACCATTGAAAGCCCTGGCAAAAGTGGCGTCGGGGGGCGAACTGTCGCGTATCAGCCTGGCGATTCAGGTGATCACTGCACAGACCTCCCGCGTACCGACCCTGGTGTTCGATGAAGTGGACGTGGGTATCGGCGGCCCGACCGCCGAGATTGTCGGCCAGTTGCTGCGACGCCTCGGGGAGCGTGGGCAGGTTCTGACCGTGACTCACTTGCCGCAAGTGGCGGCGCAGGGGCATCAACATCTGTTTGTACACAAGGTCCGCGGTGAAGACGCCACACATACGGCCGTCTCAAAACTGAGCAAGACCGATCGCGTTGAAGAAGTGGCACGGATGCTGGGCGGCATCGATCTCACCAAGGAATCACTGGCTCACGCGAAAAAGATGGTCGTTACCGCGAAAATTTGAGAACAGCAGAAAGCACGAAGGCGACCCTGGGGTCGCCTTCGCTCGTTTCGCGAACCTGAAGTTCGCGCGACATGCTTACTTTTTCTTGCGTACGTACAGTACAAGATTGTGATCAACCATCTCGAAGCCATACTTGTCGACGATTGCTTTCTGCAGCCGCTCGATTTCTTCGTCGAAGAATTCGATCACTTCACTGGTCTCGACGTTGACCATATGGTCATGATGCTTGCCGTCGTCCAGCTCGAAGACCGCATGGCCTCCGTCGAAGTTGTGCCGCACCACAAGGCCAGCTGCCTCGAACTGGGTCAGGACACGGTAAACCGTGGCCAGACCGACGTCCTCACCAGCCTCCATCAGCGCCTTGTAGACATCCTCGGCACTCATGTGGCGTTGCTCGGCGGAATCGAGCATTTGCAGAATTTTGACCCGTGGAAGGGTCACTTTGAGGCCGGCTTTGCGTAGTTCGCTATTTTCAACCATGGTCAGCTTTCTCGCGATGCTGCTTCGCAGCTTCTCTTAATGCGGGTATGATCGGCGTTTACGTTGTCCCAGCCAAGATAGTGGAAGTCGCCCACCGATGCAAAACACCAAGCTCTTGCTAACCAGTTTCACCTTTGTGGGACTGCTCGCACTCGCCGGTTGTTCATTCCCCGGGGTTTACAAAATCGACATCCAGCAGGGCAATGTCGTCACGCAGGACATGATAGACCAGTTACGCCCGGGAATGACCCGCCGGCAAGTACGGTTTATCATGGGTAACCCTCTGCTGACCGACACGTTCCATGCCGATCGCTGGGATTATCTCTACAGCCTGCAACCGGGTGGCGGTGAACGCCAACAGGAACGCATTAGCGTTATCTTCAACCCAAATGACCAACTTGTCAGCCTCTCTGGCGATTTCATGCCGGGCGTGAGCCGCGACGAAGCCATTCTCGGCAAGGACAGTGACACTACCGTGACCGCGCCTGCCGAAAACGCCGAGAAGCCGAAGCCAGAAAAACCAGTCAAGCCAGGTTCGTTGCTGGACCAGATCCAAAAGGATGTGGACAACGTGGAAACCGTTCCAGTCCCGACGCCAGAACCGCTGGAAACCTCGCCGCAATAATTTGCGACGCAATAAAAAACCCGGCATGTCCGGGTTTTTTATTGTTTGGCGTTTGACCGGAATCACTGATTCCGGGCTTTGGCCTCCGCCGCCTTGGCGGCGCGCAACCGGCGAACTTCTTTCGGATCGGCAAGCAACGGCCGGTAAATCTCGAGGCGATCCCCTGCCTGAACCGGACGATTGGCCGGTTCAGCAATCACCTTGCCAAAGATTCCAACCGGACAACTGGCCAGATCCAGCTCAGGGAATTCGCTGTTCAGGCCGGATTTGAGCAACGCATCCCGCACCGTTGCGCCCATCGGCACCGTTACGGTCAGCAATACCTGACGATCAACAGCGGCATACACCACTTCAACCTTGATCACAGCCTCAACCATGCTTCTGTTTCGCACGCTGGCAAAACGCATCCATCAGCGTATTCGCTGCCTGATTGAACAAAGGCCCCAACGTCGCACGCACCAGCGGTCCCGAGTAATCGAACGACAAGTCCAGACTGATCTTGCAGGCCTTCTCGCCCAACGGCTTGAACACCCAGATGCCATGCAACTGGCTGAACGGGCCTTCTTCGAGGTTCATCTCGATCGAATGCCCGGGCACCAGGGTATTACGCGTCACGAAATGCTGACTCAGGCCACCCTTGGCCACGCCGACGCTGGCGCGCATGAGCTCAGGAGTACTTTCCAGAACTTCGGCCGACGAGCACCACGGCAGGAATTCCGGATAGCGGGCCACATCGTTGACCAGGTCATACAGCGCTTGTGCCGGATACGGCAGCAGGGCCGAACGTTGAATGTGTGTCGTCATGTCAGCGTTACTTCCACAGCTGGGCGGCAAACACTACAAGAATGCCGATGGGCGCCACATAGCGCATCAAGAACAGGGACAGGGCGAACAGCACCGGACGGCGGATCGACAATTCGTCGCGCACTGCTTCACGCCCCATCACCCAGCCCGCAAACACCACGAAACACAAACCACCGAGTGGCAACATGATCCGCGAGGTGAAGAAATCGATCACACCAAAGAAGTCCAGGCCACCGGCTGCTCCCCATTGATAGAGATGAAAGATCCCGCCTTCGTTCACGAAAAACTTGGCTTCCTTCCAGATATTGAAGGAAAACACCGTACCCAGACCGACGAACCAGCAGATGAATGCCAGCCAGAAGGTGACCCAGGCGCGGCTGATCTTCGTGCGCTCAACCAGGTAAGCCACCATTGGCTCGAGCAGGGAAATCGCCGAACTCCAGGCCGCAATCGCTACCAGCACGAAGAACACTACGCCCATCAATTGGCCGAACGCTACGTTGCCAAAGGCAAATGGCAGGCTGACGAACATCAGGCCGGGGCCTTCGCTCGGGTTCAGGCCGGCAGCGAACACAATCGGAAACAATGCCAGACCGGCCACCAGGGAAACGAAAGTATCGAGCAGCGCCACACCGACAATGGTGCCGGAAATCGACGAGCTCTTCGGCATATAAGCACCGTAGATCATGATCGAACCGACGCCCACGCTCAGGGAGAAGAACGCGTGCCCCATGGCCGGCAGCAAGCCATCGAGCACTTTTTCCGGGTGGAAGTCGAACATGAAATGCACGCCCTCCATGAAGTGGCCGGTGGTCATGCTGTAGCCCAGCAGGACAATCACCATCACGAACAGCAGCGGCATCATGATCCGCAGGCTGCGCTCCAGCCCGGCGACCACGCCTTTGGCGATCACCACGGCGGAGAGGAGCATGAAAATCGTGTGCCAAAGTGTCAGGCGCCATGGGTCGGCGATCACATTGCCGAAGTAGGCGCCGACCTGATCAGGTGTCGCGCCCTGGAAGTCGCCACGCCCCATGTCGATGATGTAATCCAGCGACCAGCCGCCGACCACACTATAGAAAGACAGAATCAGCAGTGCCGTGATCATCCCGGCGAACGCCCCCCAGGACCACTTCGCCGAATGCCCCGCTTCCAGCGCCAGGACCTTCAAGGCATTGGCCGGGCTCTGCCGTGCACGCCGGCCGATCAGGGTTTCGGCCAGCATCACGGGCACACCGATCAGCGCGATACAGGCCAGGAACATCAGCACGAAGGCTCCACCACCGTAGACGCCGACCATGTAAGGGAATTTCCAGATACTACCCAAACCCACGGCCGAACCGGTCGCGGCGAGTATGAAGACCCAGCGGCTAGCCCAACTGCCGTGGACAGAAACCTTGTCTGTCGACATCGTTATCACGCCCAAGCGTTCAAAAAAGAGGCCGCATTGTCCGGGATTCAATCAACCTGCTCAAGCACGTAGCTTCACCGTAGCCGACAGCGGTGTAACTCCATATAATGCCGCCCCTATGGCTAAACAGAAGAAACACCCAACAGGGACCATCGCGCAGAACAAAAAGGCGCGACACGATTACTTCATCGAGCATAAGTTCGAGGCTGGTCTGGTCCTGGCCGGCTGGGAAGTAAAAAGTTTGCGGGCAAGCAAGCTACAACTGGTTGACAGTTACGTGCTGCTCAAAGATGGCGAAGCCTGGCTGCTCGGCAGCCACATTACGCCGCTGATGACTGCCAGCACCCACGTCATCGCAGATCCGACCCGCACCCGTAAATTGCTGCTCAATCGGCGCGAGCTGGAAAAGCTGGCTGCTGCAGTGCAGCAAAAAGGTTATGCCTGCGTGTGCCTGTCCTGGTACTGGAGCAAGCACATGGTCAAGTGCGAGATCGCTCTGGGCAAGGGCAAGAAGGAATACGACAAGCGTGATACCGAACGCGAACGCGACGCCGGTCGTGAGTTGCAGCGGGCGGTGCGAAACAAGGGCAAGGAAGATTAATTTTCCTGCCTGATCGCGGCTTTTGTGGCGAGGGAGCTTGCTCCCGCTCGGCTGCGAAGCAGTCGTAAACGATCTGCTTAACGGTGCTGGCCTGGGGGCCGCTTCGCACCCCAGCGGGAGCAAGCTCCCTCGCCACAGAGAAGCTGATTACACTCCCTTGCGCCTTACATCCCCTTGCGCCGCTCCGCCCGAGCCACGCGTTGCACTTCCTGACGCACCTCTTCCAGCACTTCCTGCACATACAGAATGTGTCGACTGGAAACCTCCCGCGCCTGCTCTGCCCGACCTTCGATAATCGCCAGATACAATTCTCTGTGCTGCGCGATCAGCATGTCGCGGGTTTCTGAACGCTGTTTGTACATGCCGCCAATGTTGGTCACCACGTTGCGCTTGAGCAGGTCGAACAGCCCACGAATGGTGTGCAGCAACACCGCGTTATGACTCGCCTCGGCGATCGCCAAGTGAAATCTTGCGTCCGCCGCGCCCTCTTCCAGCCGACTCACTTCGTCATGACGCGAATAGCAGTCCTGCAATTCGTCGAATGCCGCCGTCAGCCGCTCGCGATCCACATCAGTCGCGCGCAATGCCGCGTAGTACGCACAGGAGGCTTCCAGCGTATGACGAAACTCCAGCAAATCGCGCTGGGCCTCGGGGTTGCTTTCCAGCAGATGCAACAGCGGATCGCTGAACGTCGAGCCCAGGGATTCCACCACGTAGTTGCCGCCGCCCTGACGACTGACCAGCAGCCCTTTGGCCGTCAGTTTCTGAATCGCTTCGCGCAACGAAGGGCGTGAGACGCCGAACTGCTCGGCCAACGCGCGCTCTGCCGGCAAGCGTTCGCCAGCCTTCAATGTGCCCTCGAGGATCATCCCCTCAAGCTGCTCGACAATATCGTCAGACAAACGGCGCTGCCGAATCTGATCAAACCCCATCACTCAATTCTCCACGATCCCGGCGGCTCGCCGGGCTCTCTATTCTGGCCTATCAGCGCCGCACCGGCACCTACCAGACGACGTTTGATCGAACAGATCAGATGCGTTCTGCACCGCTCATTCGACAAAAGTTTTAGGGCGGCAAATTGACACACCGCATACAAGGCTTTTACCCTAGCCAACAGCGATTGTAAATTGGTATTACCAATTAACCAAGAACGCTGACCAGTGCCTGACCAACAACAATTAGGGGCCACCCCATATGCAAACCTGGCAACAGCTCTACAGCCCGCTCGGCAGTCTCGGCGTGTCCGCACTCGCGGCCGTCATCCCCATCGTATTTTTCTTCCTGGCCTTGGCCGTGTTCCGCCTCAAAGGCCACGTGGCCGGCAGCATCACCCTGGCGCTGTCGATTGCGGTGGCAATCTTCGCGTTCCAGATGCCGGTCGACATGGCCTTCGCGGCAGCCGGATATGGCTTCGCCTACGGCTTGTGGCCGATTGCGTGGATCATCGTGGCAGCGGTGTTCCTGTACAAACTGACGGTCAAGAGTGGTCAGTTCGAAGTGATCCGCAGCTCGGTACTGTCGATCACTGACGACCAGCGCCTGCAAGTGCTGCTGATCGGCTTCTGCTTCGGCGCCTTCCTGGAAGGTGCCGCCGGTTTCGGCGCACCGGTAGCGATTACCGCCGCGCTGCTGGTGGGACTGGGCTTCAATCCGCTGTACGCCGCGGGCCTGTGCCTGATCGCCAACACCGCGCCGGTAGCCTTCGGTGCCTTGGGGATTCCGATCATCGTCGCCGGGCAAGTCACCGGCATCGACGCGTTCAAGATCGGCGCCATGACCGGTCGCCAGCTGCCATTGCTGTCGCTGTTCGTGCCGTTCTGGCTGGTGTTCATGATGGATGGCCTGCGTGGCGTTCGGGAAACCTGGCCGGCGGCGCTGGTAGCTGGTTTAAGCTTTGCCATCACCCAATACTTCACCTCGAACTTCATTGGCCCGGAACTGCCGGACATCACTTCCGCGCTGGCCAGCCTGATTTCCCTGACGTTATTCCTGAAAATCTGGCAGCCAAAACGCGCCGCCGGCCAACACATCGTCGGCGCCGTCTCGGCTTCCGTGGTGTCCAGCGCCGGTGGTTTCGGCCAACCGCGCACCACCGTGGCTTCGCCTTACAGCCTGGGGGAAATTTTCAAAGCCTGGTCGCCGTTCCTGATCCTCACCGTACTGGTCACCATCTGGACGCTGAAACCGTTCAAGGCGATGTTCGCTGCGGGTGGCTCGATGTATAGCTGGGTGTTCAACTTCGCGATCCCGCATCTGGATCAAATGGTGATCAAGGTCGCTCCGATCGTGACCGCCCCGACGGCGATTCCGGCGGTGTTCAAACTCGATCCGATTTCCGCGACCGGCACGGCGATTTTTTTCTCTGCGCTGATCTCGATGCTGGTGCTGAAGATCAATCTAAAAACTGGTATTACCACTTTCAAAGAAACGTTCTACGAGCTGCGCTGGCCGATTTTGTCCATCGGCATGGTGCTGGCCTTCGCCTTCGTCACCAACTACTCGGGCATGTCGTCGACCATGGCGCTGGTACTGGCGGGCACAGGCGCGGCATTCCCGTTCTTCTCGCCGTTCCTCGGCTGGCTGGGCGTTTTCCTGACTGGTTCCGATACTTCGTCCAACGCACTGTTCAGTTCGCTGCAAGCAACCACTGCGCACCAGATCGGCGTCAATGACACCTTGCTGGTGGCGGCAAACACCAGCGGCGGCGTGACCGGCAAGATGATTTCGCCGCAATCGATCGCCGTGGCCTGTGCCGCGACTGGGTTGGTGGGCAAGGAATCGGATCTGTTCCGCTTCACCCTCAAGCACAGCCTATTCTTTGCAACGATCGTCGGCCTGATCACGTTGGCTCAGGCCTACTGGTTCACCGGCATGCTGGTGCACTAAGAACTACACGCGACACGGAAAAAACCGACGCCGGGTTACGCCCCCGGCGTCAGCTATTCACAACCGGGTCTGCAAGGCTGCTGAAAGCTTCCCTCTCTATATTCAGCAGCCTCAGCGGACGGATAACCGGGACCACCCGGAGACACGCCTGATGAGCGAGCTTTTTTACAACGCAGTGCCAAACGCGACCCGCGTCGCCCCGCCACTGTCCGAGCCTCGGCAATACCCTAGCGAAAAACCGTCACGGGTCTACCTGTTCGGGACCTGCGTGGTGGATCTGTTCTACCCGGAAGCCGGGATGGACGCGATCCACCTGCTGGAACGCGAAGGCATTCGTGTCGACTACCCGCAAGGGCAAAGCTGCTGCGGGCAACCGGCCTACACCTCGGGTTACACCGAACAGGCCCGGACCGTGGCGCGCTCGCAACTGGCGCTGTTTGCCGGCGATTATCCGGTGGTGGTGCCGTCGGGGTCTTGTGCGGGCATGTTGCGCGAACACTACGCCGACTTGTTCAAGGATGAACCGCAAACGCTGAAACAGGTCCAGGCCCTCGCGGCACGGACTTATGAATTGGCGGAGTTCCTGCTGTTTGTCTGCAAGGTGCAGCTCAAGGACAGCGGCGAGCCGGTCAAGGTGGCGTTGCACACGTCGTGCTCGGCACGCCGTGAAATGAACACCCACCTGCACGGCCGTGAGTTGTTGGCGCAGCTAAGCAACGTGGAGCGAGTCGACCACAGCCACGAAAGTGAATGCTGTGGCTTTGGTGGGACTTTCAGCGTCCGTATGCCAGATATTTCCGGCGCGATGGTGGCTGACAAGACCCGGTCGTTGAAGGAATCCGGTGCGCACAAGGTACTCAGTGCCGACTGCGGTTGCCTGATGAACATCAATGGCTCGCTGGAGAAACAGCAGGAAGCGTTGCGCGGTCAGCACCTGGCCAGTTTCCTGTGGCAGCGTACCGGAGGTGCCCGATGAGCACTTCCACGATTATTCCTACGGTTGCCGTAGAAGAAGATTTTCGTGCCCGGGCTCACAAGGCGTTGGCTGACACGCAACTGCGAAACAACTTTCGCAGTGCGATGGATTCACTGATGAGCAAACGGGCAGCGTCCTTCAGCGATGCCCATGAAAGAGAACATTTGCGAGTGCTGGGCAATGCTGTCCGCGCCCGTGCTTTATCCAAGTTGCCCGACCTGCTCGAGCAACTTGAACAGAACCTGACCCGCAACGGTGTGACAGTGCACTGGGCGGAAACGGTGGACGAAGCCAATGGCATCGTCCTCTCGATCATCCGCGCTCACGAGGGGCGGCAAGTGATCAAGGGCAAATCGATGGTCAGCGAAGAGATGGAGATGAACCATGTCCTCGCGGCTCAAGGCATTGAATGCCTGGAGTCGGACATGGGCGAATTCATCGTCCAGCTCGACCACGAGAAGCCTTCACACATCATTATGCCGGCGATCCACAAGAATGCCGGTCAGGTCGCGTCCTTGTTCCACGACAAACTTGGCGTGGAGTACACCAAGGACGTTGACCAACTCATTCAGATCGGTCGCAAGGTCTTGCGGCAGAAGTTCTTCGAAGCGGACATCGGCGTCTCCGGCGTCAACTTCGCCGTGGCAGAAACCGGCACCTTGCTGTTGGTGGAAAACGAAGGCAACGGGCGCATGACCACCACCGTGCCGCCGGTGCACATCGCCGTCACCGGAATCGAAAAAGTCGTGGAAAACTTGCGCGATGTGGTGCCGCTGCTATCACTGCTGACCCGTTCAGCCCTCGGCCAACCGATCACCACCTACGTCAACATGATCTCCGGGCCGCGCAAGGAACATGAACTCGACGGCCCGCAGGAAGTGCACCTGGTGTTGCTCGACAACGGTCGCAGCCAGGCGTTTGCCGACAGCGAATTGCGCCAGACCCTGAACTGCATCCGCTGCGGCGCCTGTATGAATCATTGCCCGGTCTACACCCGAATCGGCGGCCATGCCTATGGGGAGGTTTACCCTGGGCCTATCGGAAAAATCATCACCCCGCACATGGTCGGCCTGGCGAAAGTCCCCGACCACCCGAGCGCGTCTTCGTTATGCGGTGCTTGCGGTGAAGTCTGCCCGGTAAAAATTCCGATCCCCGCATTGCTGCGTCGCCTACGGGAAGAGAACGTCAAAGCACCGGACAGTCCGCATCAAGTGATGCGCGGTCAGGGCAGCAAGTACTCGCGCAAGGAACGGTTTATCTGGAACGCCTGGGCGAAGCTCAATAGCTCGCCAACGCTCTATCGCCTGTTCGGCTTCTTCGCCACCCGCCTGCGAGCGCTGACGCCGAGCAACGTCGGCCCGTGGACCCAGAACCACAGCGCACCGAAACCCGCGGCCCGCTCACTGCATGACATGGCCCGCGAGCATCTGGCCAAACAGGGAGACCGCTGATGAGCGCCAAGCAAAATATCCTCGCCAAATTGCGCACCAGTCTGACAGGTACCACGCCGGTGCCTGACAACTTCGATGTCGAATTGGTGACCGAGCCCTACACCTACGCGCCAGAACAACGCATAGCGCAGCTGCGCAAACTGATGGAAGCGGTGCACACCGAAATTCATCTGACGTCCAGAGATGGCTGGCCCGAATTGCTGGCGCGACTGCTGCAGGACCGCCAGTTGCCGAGCCTGTTGATTGCGCCGACGACACCCCACGGTCAACGCATCACCCAGCATTGGGCGAAAAATCCTGGCCTGCCAGCACTCAAAGCCTACGACCGTCCGGTCGAGGAGTGGAAAGCCGAGTTGTTCAACGACACCCCGGCCAGCCTGACCACCACCCTCGGCGCAATCGCCGCGACAGGTAGCCTGATTCTCTGGCCGACGCGAGAAGAACCGCGCCTGATGAGCCTGGTGCCGCCGGTGCATTTTGCCTTGCTCAAGGCCAGTGAAATCCGCGACAACTTCTATCAGGTGCAGCAGGAGTTCGAATGGGCTCAAGACATGCCGACCAACGCCTTGCTGGTGTCCGGCCCGTCGAAGACTGCCGACATCGAGCAAGTATTGGCTTACGGCGCCCACGGCCCGAAAGACCTGGTCGTTCTGATCCTGGAGGACCAATGAGTCTACCGGCAGCTTTCCTGCGAGATGCACAGCAACTGATTCCTCAGGCACGACGTTTCGACGATCCGCTGTCGACCTTGGCCTTCGGCACCGACGCCAGTTTCTACCGGCTGGTTCCGAAACTGGTGATCCGCGTCGAGTCCGAAGATGAAGTGGTGGCGCTGCTCAAACTGGCGCAACGGGATAAAGTCCCGGTGACCTTCCGCGCAGCCGGCACCAGCCTGTCTGGCCAGGCCATCAGCGATTCGGTGCTGATCGTGCTGGGCGATAACTGGAACGGTCGCGAGATTCGCGGGCAAGGAACACAGATCCGCCTGCAACCGGGCGTGATCGGTGCTCAGGCCAACGCCTGGCTGGCACCGTTCGGACGCAAGATCGGACCAGACCCGGCATCGATCAACGCCTGCAAAATCGGTGGCATCGTCGCCAACAATGCCAGTGGCATGTGCTGCGGAACAGCGCAGAACACCTATCACACATTGGCCGGCATTCGCCTGGTATTGGCTGATGGCAGCCGTCTCGATACCGAAGATGCCGCCAGTGTGATGGCCTTCCGTGAGAGCCACGCCGAGTTGCTGGAACAACTGGCGACTTTGGGCCGCGAGACCCGCGCAAACACTGAATTGGCTGCGAAAATTCGCCACAAATACCGTCTGAAAAATACCACCGGGCTGTCACTCAATGCGCTGGTGGATTTCGACGAGCCTGTGGATATCTTGAGCCACTTGCTGGTGGGCTCCGAAGGCACGCTCGGGTTCATCAGCGCAGTGACCTATGACACGGTAATCGACCACCCGAACAAGGCGTCGGCACTGATCGTGTTCCCCGACGTAGAAACCTGCTGCAACGCCGTCACCGTGCTGAAAAGCCAACCCGTATCGGCGGTGGAATTGCTGGACCGCCGCAGCCTGCGCTCGGTGCAGGACAAGCCCGGCATGCCGGCTTTCGTACAGCACCTGTCGACCAATGCCTGCGCCCTGCTGATCGAATCCCGCGCCGCTTCGTCCTCTTTGCTCCAGGAACAGCTGACACAAATCATGGCTGCGCTGACTGGGTTCCCGGTAGAGAAGCAAGTCGACTTCACCGAAGACCCGGTGGAAAACGCCCGGCTCTGGGCGATCCGCAAGGACACCTTCCCTGCCGTCGGCGCGGTGCGCAAAACCGGCACCACGGTGATCATCGAAGACGTCACCTTCCCGGTGGAACAACTGGCCATCGGCGTCAACCGCCTGATCGAGCTGTTCGACAAACATCACTACGACGAAGCAATCCTTTTCGGACACGCCCTGGAAGGCAATCTGCACTTCGTCTTCACCCAAGGCTTCAACAGCGCGCAAGAAGTCGCACGCTACCAGGCGTTCATGGACGACGTGGCGCAGTTGGTGGCCGTTGAATTCGGCGGTTCGCTGAAGGCTGAACACGGCACCGGTCGCAACATGGCGCCCTTTGTCGAACTGGAATGGGGCAGCGACGCTTACCAGTTGATGTGGCAGCTCAAACGCCTGCTCGACCCTAATGGCATTCTCAACCCGGACGTGGTGCTCAGCGACGATCCACAGATCCACCTCAAGCATCTGAAGCCACTGCCCGCAGCCGATGAGATTGTGGATAAGTGCATCGAGTGCGGTTTCTGCGAACCGGTGTGCCCGTCGAAAGGCCTGACATTGAGCCCACGCCAGCGCATCGTGATCTGGCGAGATATCCAGGCCAAGAAGCGCGCAGGCGTCAACACCACCGAGCTCGAAGCTGCGTACGAATACCAAGGCATCGACACCTGCGCCGCCACTGGCCTGTGTGCGCAACGTTGCCCTGTAGGAATCAACACTGGCGAACTGGTGAAAAAACTCCGCAGCCGTCAGGCAACGCATACGAAAACCGCTAACTGGATTGAAGGAAATTTCGCCACCGCGTTGCAAGGCGCGCGCTTCACTCTGCACGTCGCCAACGGTGCGCGGATGCTGTTGGGGGCGCCACGCTTGGCAAAACTTTCGGCATCGCTGACGCGGTTGTCCAAAGGTCAGGTTCCGCAATGGACCAACGCCATGCCGCAACCGGAAAGGGCCATTCGCTTCAGCCCGACGGTGTCGGACGAGCGGCCTCGAGTGGTGTACCTGGCAGCCTGCGTGTCGCGGGTCATGGGCCCGGCGGCGGGTGATAAAGAGCAAATGTCGTTGTACGAAAAGACCCGTGGCTTGTTGGAAAAGGGCGGTTACCAGGTAGTTTTTCCGGACAATCAGGACAACCTCTGCTGCGGCCAGCCATTCGCTTCCAAGGGTTACGCCGAACAAGCCGAACACAAGCGCCAGGAACTGATCGGCGCGCTGCTGCACGCCAGCCGCGGCGGGCTCGACCCGATCTATTGCGACACCAGCCCCTGCACCTTGCGGCTGGTTCAGGACCTGGGCGATGTGCGGCTGGACCTGTACGACCCGGTGCGTTTCATCCGCACCCACTTGATGGATCGTCTCGATTTCACCCCTCAGGAAGCGCCAATCGCGGTGCATGTCACGTGCAGCACTCAGCATCTGGGCGAGAGCCAGGCGTTGATCGATCTTGCGCGCAAGTGCAGTAAAAACGTGGTCATCCCGGAAGGCATTCACTGCTGCGGTTTTGCCGGAGACAAGGGCTTCACCACCCCGGAATTGAATGCTCATTCGTTGCGCACGCTCAAGGACGCGGTACAGCAATGCAGCGAAGGGATTTCCACCAGCCGCACCTGTGAGATTGGTCTGACGCAACATGGCGGAATTGACTACCACGGGTTGGTCTATCTGGTGGATCGGGTAACCCAGGCCAGGGCGACCTGAAGAAAAATAGAACCCTGACGCACCGTCGCAGTCCACCGATCAAGTCCCGCAAACGCGGGACCTTTCCAAAAATTGGCAGCCCGTCCTGATGGCCAGTGAAATCTGGCCCCTTAGGTCAAGGAGATACCCATGAAACGCTCAGTGCTGTTAGGTCTGTTCGTTACTGCCTCAATGCTGGCCTCCTCCTCGTTTGCCGCCAGCGATGATCTCTGTGCAACCAACCTGCAAGCCATCGCCAACGCCAAGACCCAGACCCTGGCGCCGGAAATGAGTGCGCGCGTCGAGGCAAGTGTCCAGCAGGCCAAGGCCTACCAGGCGCAAAACACCGAGGAAGGCACCAAAAAATGCATCTCCGAAACCACTCAAACCCTGCAGGAGATCCAGAACGCGGGCAAAGGTGATAAAGGCTAAGCCCTACTGAAGGCCAACCTTCGGGTTGGCCTTCAGATCCCTAAGCTTGCGGAGCATCAGGCGTTTCTTGTCCCTTTTTCGCACCCGCCTCCCAGAAAAATCTTTCACCCCATCGCCAGCAAAAACAGAACCCTTGCACGCCATCACAGTCCATTTGTTAAGCCCCAATCAGCGTGGCCCAATCCCCCCCCCCGTTCCAGGAGATACCCATGAAGCGTTCCGCCCTGGCTGGACTGCTCATCGCTGCAACAATGCTGGCCTCCTCCGCGTACGCCTCAAACGATAGCGATCAATGCGTAATGAAGCTGCAGGAAGTTAACAGCAAGCTGTCCAGCGCTGCCACGCTGGACGCCGCCACCAAAGGTGTCGTCATCACCAAAGCCGAACAAGCCAAGGCCGCCCACGCCGCCAATAATGACAAAGAGTGTGTATCCCTGACGCAGCAGGCGCTTCAGGACATTCAAAGCCACGCGCACGGTCAGTAGAGCCTGACCAGAGCCAATCCAGCATTGGCCCTGACACGCAAGCACGGACAGAAGGTCGACTCGCCGCGCGCATTGGCGTACACTGCGCTTGCCTGCTGGTTACACACAGCAGGTTCGGGGCCGTTTAGGATTCGACGCCGGTTGCGAAACTTTAGGTGCATGCCGAGTTGGTAACAGAACTCGTAAATCCACTGTTGCAACTTTCTATAGTTGCCAATGACGAAACCTACGGGGAATACGCTCTCGCTGCGTAAGCAGCCTTAGCCCTTCCCTCCTGGTACCTTCGGGTCCAGCAATCATCAGGGGATGTCTGTAAACCCAAAGTGATTGTCATATAGAACAGAATCGCCGTGCAGTACGTTGTGGACGAAGCGGCTAAAACTTACACAACTCGCCCAAAGCACCCTGCCCGTCGGGTCGCTGAGGGTTAACTTAATAGACACGGCTACGCATGTAGTACCGACAGCGGAGTACTGGCGGACGGGGGTTCAAATCCCCCCGGCTCCACCAATCCGAAAACGACAAAGCCCGCCAAGTGCGGGCTTTGTTGCATCTGGGGTTTGGTAAATTGCGGCCACCCGCATCCCCCCGTAGGAGCGAGGCTTGCCCGCGAAGAGGCCCGCAAAGCATCATCACGTTGCGTCTTTGGACCGGAGCAAAAATTCTGTGAACGGATTTGAACGACGTCATCCTAGGAAATTTCCCGCAATCCGTAGCGACTTCCATGAACTGGTGAACATAGTTTTTAGAAGATAATCTTCACTCTTCGCAGCAACCCTGCGGACGGTTTTGACAGGCCGAAATAGCGTAAGGACCCCAAAATCAATGGAACGCCCTTATGAAAAAGACCACCCGAAATCCACATGAGAACCCGGCTACTTCAGAGTCGGAAGAACTCGACCTGACCCAACTCTCCAAAGCCACCCAACGCGCCGTCAGCGCCCGCTTGCGCGACCCGAAACAGCCCGATCCCGTGAGCCATATTTTCACCATTCTCCCCGACGTCGACACACCCACCCTGCTCGCTCATGCCAGTGAAACCCTTGCCTCCATGAACGTCATGACCACCGATCTGGCCGACCAGCTCGAAGGCTCGCATCGCAACGTGGCATTGGCGATTCAGCAACTGGCCGTGCTGGCTGAGATGTTGATCAACCGAGCGCTGGATAACCTCGACTCGCCCACACCGGCGGTCACGCCCGTCTGCCACTGAGTGATCACGCTCGTTGATCGAATGGAGGTTTTGTCATGGATCGATACATGCCGGTCACCGGCATCGACTGCACCATTGCGTCGCTGCTGATCGACACCGAAGCACCGCTGGACGTGTTGCATGAAACGGCGGCGTACCGCATCCGCACGGCGACTCAATTGCTGGAGAGTTTCGCGGTGAACGAAGGCGTTCACAGCGAGCTGGCGCGGGTATTGGTGACTTCGCTGCGCGATGGCTGCGATTTGCTGGATGTGGTTGGGCGAAGGTTACAGATGCAGGTTTCGGCGTTGTAACGAAGCCAGCATAGGAAATTGCCGCTACCCCAACACAAAAAGGCACCTGACGAAAATATCGCAGGTGCCTTTTTTTGGATTTGAGCGGGTAGAGATGTGCTGAACGCTTGAGCGTCGGAGGTCAGGGAAGTAAAACCGCTCAAGAATCGCTGAAACGCCGCTAACCAGTGAGATATCTCACTTATTTTTTTGCCCGTTTTCACTTAGCGCACATTCAAATTTAAGATAATGTTTAGCGTATGCCAAGCGTAGACCGTTAATTACGGGCGTTTCTAGGCACTCCTTCAAGATAATCTTTCGGCCGTTTTGAGATATTTTCCATATGCCTACGTTTATCCATCACGACCTTGAGCTTCTCAATCCATCCTTCGACTCGGATCTAGTTGATGTCCTGAGCGAGCTAGAACACCTAAGGCGTCTGAGGCTTGAGGGCGACACACCTCCGCAGGTGTTCTATCAGCTCAAATCGCTTTTTCACACTCTTGAAAGCCTTGGCTCTGCTCGTATCGAGGGCAATCATACGACCTTGGCTGACTATATAGAGAGCAAGGTGGAAGGCACGGCACAGGATACAGATCAATTACGCGAAGTGGCCAACATTGAAAAAGCAATGGATTACATCGAGCAAGTCATGGAGCTCGGCGTCCCTCTGACAGAGCAGACAATCAGAGAGTTGCATGCAATGACCGTAAGTGATCTGCAAAGAGAGGGTGACAAAACGCCTGGAGCTTACCGCGGTGGAGCCGTTCGCATATCCCAATCTGAGCACCTGCCTCCCGATTTCATCCAGGTCCAAGCTTATATGCAGGAACTGGTAGAGTTCGTGAATCGCGAAGACTCTCCAAAATATGACCTCATGAAGGTTGCACTGGCACATCACAGATTTGGATGGATACACCCTTTCGGCAACGGTAACGGTCGGGTGGTAAGGCTGCTCACCTACGCTCTCCTAATGAAATACGGATTCAACGTGAGCACAGGAGGAAGGGTATTGAATCCTACAGCCGTGTTTTGCAACGACCGTGAACGATATTACTCAATGCTTGCTACCGCCGACAAAGGTACAAAGGAAGGCTTGGAGGAGTGGTGTACATATGTGCTTGAAGGTATTCGCGACGAGCTAGAAAAGGTAGGTCGCCTTACTAAATACTCCTATCTCACCAAGTATATTCTCGTTCCTGCCGTCGCCTTTGCAAGGGAGAGAGAGTGGATCACCGAGACAGAAGAGTCGGTGTTGTCGATTGCAATAAAATCGAAAGTTGTGAAGTCGGCCGATGTGGCAGCCGTACTTCCCAATCAGTCGAGCAATCAAAGAACATATCTGATCAAAAAGCTTGTCGATCAAGGAATGCTCCTTCCACTTAATCCTGGAGCCAGACAGTACACAATCGGGTTTTCAAACAATTACCTGATCCGAGGCGTAATCAAGTCTCTGAGAGAACAGGGTTTCATACCCGAACCGCTGGAGAATCCTTAATTTTTCGCATCTCCCGCCCGTGATATGCAAAGCCCAATGTTTCTCACAAAAGATACCTGACGAGCATATCGCAGGTGCCTTTTGGGGATTGAGCGGCATTAGATGACTCAACAATAGGTTTCATAATCTGTAACTTACTGTCGACTCAGCGGACGCAGAGCAGCCACACTTTCGCCCTTGTGTAAAAAAAGGATTTCTCTGACAGATTAGAACCACGTCATCCTGGGAAATTTCCCGCAACCCGTAGCGACTCCCATGAACTGGCGAACAAGGTTTCCGGACGATAGTCTTCACGCTTCGCTGCAAACCCTGCGGACGGTTTTGACAAGCCGAAACAGCGTAAGGATCCCTAACCTCATGGAACGCCCTTATGAAAAAAATCACCCTGCATTTAGTTGAAAATCCGGCCACTTCAGAGCCTGAAACTCTCGACCCAACCCAACGTCCCCAAGCCACCGAACGCGCCGTCAGCGCCCGCCGTCGCAACCTGAACAGAAACATCTTCAGCGTCCGCCCCGACGTTGACACGCTCACCCTGCTCTCTCATGCCAGTGAAACCCTGGCGTCCCTCAACGTCATGACTCTGGACTTTGCCAACCGACTCGATGGACCACAGCGCAATGTGGCGCTGGCGCTTCAGCAGTTGACGATGCTGACCGAGCTTTTGGTCAACCGAGCGCGGGATAACCTTGATCCGAACGCGTCGGTGGCCGCAGACAAGCCTCCTGTCCTTCACTGAGTGATCACGCTCGTTGATTGAGCGACGGCTGCAGACGCAGATTTCGGCGTAGAAAAGCAAAATGGGCGGCCTCATTGAGGTCGCCCATTTTTGCTGATGCCGCAAACCATTAGCTGGTTGGGTTTTGAGTGTGACTGCATGCCCATGACTCAACAGAAGGTTTCACTTTGTGTAACTTACTGTTGAGTACCCTTGGCAACGATTTTTCGTCGAGCCCGTGAAAATGGATTGTTACCCAAAAGTCAGTACAAATGGCGCCGCCGCTTTTTGGATGGCTCTGACCACATGAGGTGCCTGCTCTCGATGCTGGGGATAGCGCTCCAACACCACCTCCAACGCAGCCAGCAGTGTCTGGATACGCTCCTTCGGATAGGTGACTTCACATGTCTGTGCAAACTCCAGCAATCCTTGTCGCGACGCAAACATTGACTTGTTGCCCGCTAGATCCAGCGCCAATACATCCTCCGGGATATAAGCCGTGGTATTGACGATGTCATAAGCTGGCGCCAGGTGCGCATCACGTTGCGTAGGCTCCGAGTAAAGCAAGCCAAAATTCTTCAGGTGAGCGTCGCCATTTCCGACGATGCAGCTCAGCGCCACGCTATCGAAGAGTTGATCAAGGGAGGATCGCAGATGCTGCGCGGGGCAGAACAAGCGAATCGCCTTGGCGATTGCTGCATAGCTTTTGCTGTACTTCTGATCGGCTGAAAGCCCCATCAACGCTGCCATGTCCTCGAAGCCAAGTGGATTAAGTTGGTCGTCTCGATCAAAACGACGCATCACAAACAACTTGGCATTGTCGGAGAGGAAAAACTCCGGGACGGGGATGCCCGCCTCCTTGGCAATGGACATGCAAAGGAACTCGTTGATCGCCAGACCTGGAAACTCGTCTCGGCCACTTTTGATGATCAAATCGGAAGTTTTCGAGGTGATTCGTGGTCGCGACTCCTGCTGCTCCGGCACCAGGACTTTCGGTTGAACACCTGAAATACCTGCACGCAGGATGTAGCGATCAAGCAGGTCTGCAAAGATATCTTCCGTGCCGCCCCACGTCAGAATTTCTTCAAGTTTTTCTCCCGCAAATGTCTGCTCCCCCAACAGGGCATCGACCGCCTCCGAGCGCACATGAACCCTGCCGATGGGTGAACTGCTACCAGAAAGAGCGAGTAACAACATTGGGTCAACGTTTACGGTTTTAGCCAGGCGATTACGTAGCTGCTCCAGCACATAGCCTTCCGGCAGGTTCATCTGGAAGATAGGATGCAGGTCTCGTCGACGAAACTCGTCGGGGCGAACGGGCATCGTCAAGCTGATTGCCCTGTTGGGTAATGCATCTTCGTCGTAGCGGAAAATGAAATCTTCCGCGCTGGTGAGGATTCGGCCGCTGCTCCCTTCGGGGGTACTGACTTTGAGCGAGGTCATTTTCATTAAAACAGCTCACCAAGTTCTTCCAGGGTCGGCATGGCTGCCGGAATGACAGCAAATTCGCAATCCAGAGCACCTAACACCCGCGCATAAGCACTCATGCTCACAGAAAGAGTGCCCTTCTCTACTGCGATGACTTTCTGCCGAGTCAGCCCGGCGAGTTCGGCGAGATTTGCTTGCGTCAGGCCACGATTCATACGCTTTTCGCGTATTTGCTTACCTAAGCGGGAGATCAACAGAGAATAATCCATGTTCATTTACCGTGACATTTATATTTAAATGTACCGTATACATAACATTATTGCGACTACCGGGTATTTCGTTCTCTCAGAGGGACACGCCGGAGGCCTTCCATCCACATGAATTTTTCTTCACCCCACCACCTCTCCCCAACCTGTACATTGCCCTCGCTCATTCAAGAAACTACGGTTTGCCCGCGCTCCCGCGGGCTTTTTTTTGTCTGCGGTTTTGTTGGCGGTCAGTTCAAATAGCCCGCGCAGGGGAAACCTTCGGCAGTTCCTGCAGGCATTTCAATCGATACAAATATTCCTGCTCCCCATGCTGCTGCGAACACCGCGCCTGATAACACTTCCTGATCAAACCAAAACCGGCCGCTTCAGCCAGCCGCTGGCTCGCCACGTTGGCCGAGTCCGTGGTCAGGTACAACGTGAAACCGGGCAGGCTTTTGATCAATTCTTCGAGCGCTGTGCGCATATAACCTTTGCCCGAATATTCGATATTGGCCCAGTAGCCGAGGACGTAGCGGTTGCGGCGCCGGGGCTTCAAACCGATGCAGCCGATGATCGTGTGCGCCGCATCGTCGACGATAAACAGCCGCCGCTCACCTGTTTCGCTTTTGAATTCTTCGACTGCCCGCGCGAGGAACGATCTGACCTCGTCCTCGGTGGTGTAGGGTTTGGCCCAGGGCAGAAATTCGGAATGGGTGGTAAAACTGGCGTTAAGCGCATGCTGCAACGCTTTACACCATTCGGGGTCGGGGGCACTCAATCTCAATGTATGAGTGCCCACCGTCAGCGAAAGCTCCATTGCATCTTCCTTGAATTCAAACTCCGTAGCGTCAAACAGTAGCAGTGCCAGGAAGGACACTGCTACTCAGGAGTTCAACGGCCCCCGGCCTAAATCTCCGCGTTGGCGGGTGAACTTGTAAACGGCTCAACGACAGGTCGCTCAGCTTGCTGTCGCACAGGCAGCTCCAACCGCGCCCGTCCATAGAACGCCAACGCCGTCAGCAAACATGCCAGCCATACAAAGATTCCGGCCCAGAAGGTGTGGGACATGTAGTGCCAACCCTGTAGAACCCGCGTCGTGCCGTAGACGAAACCGAGCAGCAACGAGCCGTGCATCAGCGCTTTGGAATACCGCCAGCGGTAGCGGCGAGCCACAAAGTACAGCGCGAGCATCGTGAAGCCGCCCGACGCATGTCCACCCGGCCAGCAACGACCATCGCCTGCGACTTTTAGCAGATCGAAATTCTGGTACCACTCCTTGTGTTCGATTTTCCCGGCGTACTGAGTCGTTTCGACCGGGCAATACACACTGGTGTGGCCTTTTAGGTAGTGGATAACGCCAGTGCTGATGGAAAACGCGAACACCACATAGAGGAAGTCCCGACGGTGTTTACTGGCAAACCGAAGCACCGGCGCGACTTTGATTTTTTCCAGGAACGCGATGATCTTCGAATGCTTTTCAATCTTCAGACGCGGCCAGAGAAACGACAGCAAGGCGCCGATGATCGCAACTTCACCGGTCCAGTTCGGGATGATCCGCGCCCATTTATGGGTGATCTGCTCGAACAGCCGGACATGCTCCAACGGGAACACCCGGGTGGCCGGATCATAAAAAAGATCGCTGAAGGCAATGTCGATTTTAGTCAGGTCAAACAGCAGGAACACCACGACCGCACAGGCCAGCGGAATACCAAAGTTCCCCCAGTAAAAGCGGTAACGGGAAGAAGTCAGCATTGTACGCCCTGATCCAGAGCAATGATGGTGAAGCTCATTCAGTGGTCACCGAGCGCCAGTCAGAGGCTTCGATGAAACCGAGCATGTGCGGCGGCTGAGACTTTTTGGCGGAGATAAACAGGGAAGCGCCGTAACCAAGGGTTGCGGTCGGTAACTTGAGATCTTTTTCCAGTTGCACCATGCATTCGCTGTGGGTCACCAGAATCAGGTTGCGCCCGGCCACCTTGTGCGCCAGGGCATCGCGCAGCATGCTGCCCCTGCAGCGCATCAACCAGTCTTCACCAACGCCGACCTTGTTGAACATGTAACCGGCGGTTTGCGCCGTACGCATCATCGGGCTGTTATAGATGTCGGCCTGATCCAGCCCCAAATGCTCGAACTGCGCGCCGACACTCACCGCCACGCTGCGGGAGCGATCGGTGATGCCATCGTTGCCGATCAGACAGGCAGCCGTGGAATGATCACAACGCTCGACGTGGCGCACCAGCACGATCATGTCGCCCTTGGCCCAACCGGTCGCCAACGCCCGGGCACCCGCCACATTGCCATGGGCCAGGTCCGGGACAGCAGCGGGTCGCAACAGCCAAATCGTCAGCGGAATAACCAACAAGGCAGATGCCAGCACGACTGCGGCGTTTCGATAACGAGCCAAACGGCTCAGATCGATCGAGCGTTTTATCCCGAACAGACTCAGTCTCAATTCCACATCAAGCCGCCTCGCCGGCATGCACCATTTGTCATTCGATGCCGCGAGGGTAAAGAGGCGCGCGTCGGCAACCGGTGAAACCCATGTGAAAACCTTGTTACAAACTTTGCCCAACAAAAACCTTTCAGCTCCCGGGATTGCTGCCGATACAGACCTGCTAACCCCCCTTGCTGGCTCTTAAAACAACAATCTTCCAGCCAACCGACGATCAAGAAGCACAACGTTCCTGGAGGAATATTGATGAATAGCTGGTTCGGTAATATCAGCGTGAACCTGAAACTGGGCCTGGGATTCGGCCTGGTCCTGGCACTGACCTGCGTTCTCGCCCTGACCGGCTGGACGAGCCTGGGCGGGTTGATTGACCGCAGCAACTGGATGAGCGACATCACTCAGCTCAACGCCGGCCTGACCAAGCTGCGTGTGGTTCGCCTGCAATACATGCTGACCAACGGTGACGAAACCGCCGCTCAGAATGTGCAGACCACCCTCGACGGCTTCGTCGCTCAGCAACAATCGTTGCTGTCGAGTTTCAAGAGCCCGGAAAACGTCAAGTTGCTCAAAGAGCAGAGCGCGACCATCAGCGCTTACCAGATATCCCTGAACAAAATGCGCAGCGCCTATCGCACCGGTAACAGCGCCCGCGACGCCATGGGCGCCAATGCTGAAACCGCCAACACGTTGATCGAAGCGATCAGCACCCGCGTGCAGCAAATGCCCCTGAGCGACCAGCGCTTCGAACAGTTCCAGGCCATCACCGCGGCCAAGGAAGCGTTCATCCTGGCTCGCTACGAAGTGCGTGGTTACACGGCCAGCACCAACGCCGAGACTGAGCAAAAAGCCGTCGCCCAACTGGACACGGCCATCTCCAGCCTGAAACAGCTCAATGTGCATTTCGCCGAGACCCAGCAAGACGCCCTGCGTCAACTGGAAACCGCGCTGAGCAACTACCGCAGCGCCTTGCAAGCGTATAAGGCCGCCAACACCGATGCGGTGCAGGCGCGCAAGGAAATGACTGACCAGGGCGCCACCATCGTGACCCTGAGCGACCACCTGTATCAGATCCAGCTCGACCGCCGCGACGCCGAAAGCGCCCAGGCCCGCACGCTGCAACTGATCAGCACCTTGCTGGCATTGCTGGTGGGTGTCATTGCCGCCGTGATCATCACCCGTCAGATCACCGGTCCGTTGCGCGATACCCTGGCCGTGGTCGAGCGCATCGCCAGCGGCGATCTGTCCCAGGACGTCAAAGTGACTCGCCGCGACGAACTCGGCGTGCTGCAGCAAGGCATCGCACGCATGGGCGTGACCTTGCGCGATTTGATCAGCGGTATCCGCGATGGCGTCACCCAGATCGCCAGCGCCGCGGAAGAACTTTCAGCCGTGACCGAGCAAACCAGCGCCGGGGTCAACAGCCAGAAAATCGAGACCGATCAAGTGGCCACCGCCATGCACGAGATGACTGCCACAGTGCAGGAAGTCGCGCGTAACGCTGAAGAAGCGTCCCAGGCCGCAGCCGCCGCTGATGGCGAAGCGCGAGAAGGCGATAAAGTCGTCAACGAAGCTATCGCCCAGATCGAACGCCTGGCCAGCGAAGTGGCGCGCTCCACCGAAGCCATGAGCGTGCTGCAGCAGGAAAGCGACAAGATCGGCAGCGTCATGGACGTGATCAAGGCCGTGGCCGAACAGACCAACCTGCTGGCACTCAACGCCGCCATCGAAGCGGCCCGTGCCGGTGAAGCCGGTCGTGGTTTTGCCGTGGTGGCCGACGAAGTTCGTGGCCTGGCCCAGCGCACGCAGAAATCCACCGAGGAAATCGAAGGCCTGGTGGCCGGTCTGCAGAACGGCACTCAACAAGTGTCGGCGGTAATGAACAACAGCCGTGCCCTGACCGACAGCAGCGTGGCGCTGACTCGCAAGGCCGGCGTGTCACTGGAAAACATCACCCGCACGGTGTCCAACATCCAGTCGATGAACCAGCAGATCGCTGCCGCCGCCGAGCAACAAAGCGCCGTGGCCGAAGAGATCAGCCGCAGCATCATCAACGTACGCGACGTGTCCGAACAGACCGCCGCTGCCAGCGACGAAACAGCTGCGTCCAGTGTTGAACTGGCGCGGTTGGGTAATCAGTTGCAGATGATGGTGAGTCACTTCCGGGTCTGACGTTAAGTCAGCGGTGAATGACAGATCCATTCGCGGGCAAGCCTCGCTCCTACAGGAGCGAGGCTTGCCCGCGAAGACTATCTACCGATCACCAGAGTCGTTCATGCTTCCCATGGATTAATCACCTCAATCCCGGGAAACTCGAAGTCCCGAACATTGCGAGTGGCAATCAATGCTCCATGGGTTCGGCAGATTGCCGCTATTTGCGCATCAGCCATTGATGCCGCTCGACCATTTGCTTCACAGCCAGCGACCAGCGTTGCGTATTCCACCGCGGCATGGGCATCAAAAGGCAAAATCCTTCCGGCAAAGTCCTCTTCGAACATCGCCATCGCATGAGCCTCAAGTTTCTGTTTACGCTTGCCAAACGGGAGCCGGGCAATGCCATGGAGAATTTCCGCCACAGTGACCGCACTAATTGCCAACTCCATTGCTGGCTGTGCATCAACCCAGGCAAGTACCCGAGTGTCAGGTTCAACTCGCATAAACTCTGAAAGAACATTGGTATCGAGCACTATCATTCAGAGAAATCCACCGCTCTCGCTTTCTCTTGGCGTGCAGGTAAATCGAGTTCAACTCCACCGCTTGCGCTGAACCTGTTGCGGATTCGGCTGCCAAGCCCGCTCGCACGATCGACGGCGGCCAATGCTCTTCCCAAAATCAGGCGAGCCTCTTCCTCCATCGAATGCCCATTGTGAGCTGCGGCGATGCGCAGTCGTTCCTTAATCTGATCATCTAGGTTTCGAATAGTGATGCTAGCCATAACGCCCCCTGCAATCAATGAAATCATTGATTGAGGCTAACACACCTTACTTCACTAAAACTTCAGAACTGCCAAACGGACTCAAGCACTAATCGCATTGGTAAACACCAACCGATTGCCAAACGGATCAGCCACAGTCATATCCTGGCTACCCCACGGCATGGCCTGAATCTGTGGGCGAGCGAAAGAATATTCCTTGGCCAACAATTGCTGCTGGAATGCCTCTAGCTCATACGTCTCGATACGCAACGCCGAGCCCGGTGTGCTGTCGCCGTGGTGTTCGGACAGGTGCAGTACACATTCGCCACGCGATATCTGCAGGTATAGCGGGAAGTTTGTTTCGAAGCGATGCTGCCAGTCGATCTTGAACCCCAGGAAGTCGACGTAGAACTCCAATGCCTTGGTTTCATCGAAAATCCGCAGGATTGGGGTGGTTTTGCCGAAGCTCATGGAGTTGCTCCCAGATTGAGAAGGCCCAGAGTGTAGCTGGGCTGGATGTCAGCGCTTCGGCTTGTTTGCGGCTTTCTTTAATTGCGATGTGCCACCATCAGGCGTAGATCAAAAGATCGCAGCCTTCGGCAGCTCCTACAGGGGTTGCGATCTTTCCGGCATCACCGATCACCGAAACCCTTTACGCAAATCCCCTTCCCGCGCCAGAAACCGTCCCTCTCTTCTCCCATTTGCCTGACCTTCGCTGTAACTCAAAACACCATTTATCCACACCCCATCAATGCCCTCCGCCGCCCGTTGCGGATCGTTGAAGTCGGCCACATCGCGAATCGTCGCAGGATCGAACAACACCAGATCCGCCCAATACCCTTCGCGAATTTCGCCACGTTCCTTCAAGCCAAATCGCGCTGCCGACAGCCCGGTCATCTTGTGTACGGCGGTGTGCAGCGGAAACAGTCCGACATCGCGACTGAAATGTCCGAGCACTCGTGGGAACGCACCCCATAAGCGTGGATGAGGAAACGGGTCTTCCGGCAAGCCGTCGGAGCCGACCATCGTCAGCGGATGCGCGAGGATTTTTCGTACGTCGGCTTCGTCCATGCCGTAATACACCGCCCCGGCCGGTTGTAGGCGTCTGGCGGCATCGAGCAACGAAACGTCCCACTCGGCGGCGATATCGATCAATTCCCGGCCACCCATTTGCGGATGCGGTGTGGACCAGGTGATGGTGATGCGATGGGCGTCGGTGACTTGCTTGAGGTCCAGCGTCGAAGAGCTCGCCGCATAGGGATAACAATCGCAGCCCACTGGGTGGGTTTTCGCGGCGCGTTCGAGGGAAGCCAGCAGTTGCGGGCTGCGTCCCCAGTTACCGGCGCCGGCACATTTGAGGTGGGAAATGATCACTGGCGTTTTCGCGTGACGACCGATCTGGAATGCTTCGTCCATGGCCTGCAGCACCGGTTCGAATTCGCTGCGCAAATGGGTGGTGTAAACCGCGCCGAATGCCGTCAGCTCTTCGGTCAATTGCATCACCTCGTCGGTCGAGGCGCAGAAGGCGTTGGCATAGGCCAGGCCTGTGGATAACCCCAAGGCACCGGCCTCAAGGCTTTCGCGCAACTGCTCGCGCATCGCACTGATTTCAGCGGCGCTGGCCGTGCGAAACAGGTCGTCCAGGTGATTGCTGCGCAGCGCGGTGTGGCCCACCAATGCGGCCACATTCAGCGTGGTATTTGCCGCTTCGACGGCGGCGCGATAGTCGCTGAAGCGCGGATAGACGAACGCAGTCGCTGTGCCGAGCAGGTTCATCGGGTCCGGCGGCTCGCCACGCAAACTCACCGGCGCAGCGCTGATTCCGCAGTTGCCGACGATCACCGTGGTCACGCCCTGGCTGAGCTTGGGCAACATCTGTGGCTGGCGGATCACCACTGTATCGTCGTGGGTGTGCACGTCGATGAAACCTGGAGCCAACACCCTTCCGGCCGCGTCGATTTCTTCGCTGGCACTCGCATCGTGCAAGTCGCCGATACGCTCAATGCGACCGTTCAGAATCGCCACATCAGCGGGGTAACCGGGGATGTTGCTGCCATCGATAATCAGCGCGTTGCGGATCAGCGTGTCGTACGTCATGTCAGTCTCCCAGCGGCAAGTGATCGTCGCCGCCGCGGTAGTCGTCCAGGGCCAGTTTGATCCGCCGCAGACGTTCTTGATTGTCTTCAGGATTGGCCAGCGCCAGCTCAGTGGCGAGCACGTCGATGGCCAGCAACATGCCGTAGCGCGCCGCCGTGGGTTTGTAGATGAATGAGGTCTCGGCGCTTTGCAGCGGCAACAGCACATCGGCCAGTTGCGCCAGTGGCGAGTCAGCCCGGGTGATCGCGAGGATTCGGGCGCCGTAGCTGCGAGCCAGGTCCACTGCTTCGAGCAGCTCGGGCGTGATGCCGGTCAGCGAGCAGGCGATGACCGCGTGTTCGGCACCGAGGCTGGCGGCGGTGACGCGCATCATCACCGGGTCATGACACACCGCAATCGGGTAGCCGAGGCGCACCAGCCGCACTTGCAATTCACCGCTGCACAAGGTCGAGCAGCCGCCCATGCCGAAGGCGTGAATCATCCGCGCCTTGCCCAGCAGTTTCACCGCATCGGCGAAGCGCGACTCGTCGAATGCCGACAAATGCTGACGCAGGGTCGATTCGATATCGCCGACGATCTGTCCGTAGAACGCCGACTGCTCGGGTGTACCCGCCGGGTCGAGAAAGCGACTGCCGACGCCGCTGGCCTGGGCCAGTTGCAGGCGCAAATCCCGCAGGTCGCGGCAGCCGACTGTACGTGCAAAACGCGACAGTGTGGCGGTGCTGACTTCCGCCCGCAGCGCCAGCTCATCGAGGCTGGCGGAGGCGGCAAATCCTACGTCGTCGAGCATCAACCGAGCGATGCGTCCTTCACCAGCGCTGAAGGAATCCTGACGGGCGCGGATCTGATAGAGGATGTCCATGGCGGATGGCTCCGACTAAAGCAGGTAAGAAAGACCTACGGTCAAACCGAAGGCGACCACCGAGATGATGGTCTCGAGCACCGTCCAGGTCTTGAAGGTCTGGGTGACGGTCATGTTGAAGTATTCCTTGATCAACCAGAAGCCACCGTCGTTGACGTGGGAAAAGATAACCGACCCCGCCCCCGTCGCCAGCACCAATAACTCAGGATGCGGATAACCCAAGCCAACGGCCACCGGCGCGACAATCCCTGAAGCGGTGGTCATGGCCACCGTTGCGGAACCGGTGGCGATGCGCATCAACGCGGCGAACAGCCAGCCCATCAACAGGGGCGACAGCTGGAATTCATCAGCCAGGCTGACGATCTGATCGGTGACGCCAGCGTCCACCAGAATCCGGTTCAAGCCACCGCCGGCGCCTACCAGCAAGGTGATGCTGGCGGTCGGCGCCAGGCATTCGTTGGTGAACTTGAGGATCGATTCACGATTGAAGCCCTGGGCCAGGCCGAGGGTCCAGAAGCTCAGCAGCGTTGCCAGCAGCAAGGCAATCACCGAGTTGCCGATGAACAACAGAAACTGGTTGAAACCACTGCCCGGGGTGGAAATCAGATTGGCCCAACCACCGATCAACATCAGCACCACCGGCAACAAAATGGTCGCCATGGTGACGCCGAAACCCGGCAGGCTATCGCGCGGTTCACGCTCGAGGAACTGGCGCTCCAAAGGGTTATCCGCCGGCAGCTGAATGCGCGGCACGATGAATTTGGCATACAGCGGACCGGCGATGATCGCGGTCGGAATGCCGATCAGAATTGCGTAGAGCAACGTTTGCCCCACCGACGCCTGATAGACCTGCACCGCCAGCATCGCCGCCGGGTGCGGCGGTACCAGTGCGTGGACCACCGAGAGGCCCGCCACCATCGGCAAACCGACCATCAGAATCGACACGCCCACCCGCCGCGCCACGGTGAACGCGATGGGCACCAGCAAGACAAAACCGACCTCGAAGAACAGCGGCAACCCTACAAGAAAGGCAATACACACCATCGCCCAGTGCGCATTTTTTTCACCGAAGCGGTCGATCAACGTACGCGCCACCTGCTCGGCGCCGCCGGACTCGGCCATCATCTTGCCAAGCATCGTCCCCAGCGCCACCACCAGCGCAATGTGCCCCAGCGTCTTGCCCACCCCGGCCTCATACGCCCCCACCACACCCGACGGCGGCATTCCGGCCAGCAGCGCCAAGCCGATGGACACTAGGGTGATGACGATGAAGGGATTGATCCGGTAACGGGCGATCAAAACGATCAGCGCAATGATCGCGATGGCGGCGTACACCAGCAGCCAATAGCCGAAGGAAAGCGTCATGCGGCACTCCTCGAAAGGGTCACGTCGAATAAGTTGTGAAACTCATAAATCATTTCGACGAGCTACTTTCAAACGAAGTGAAAGTAATTTTCGTGGAGGGATAAGGGATGTCGTGTAGAGGTATGGCAGGTCGTGAGTTATGAAAATCGGGTGGGGGAACTTTCATCCCCTCACCGACTTGCCATCAGAGATTGCGCGATAGCGCCCTGCGTACGCCATCACTGTTCAGCACAGGGCTTTCTGTCTCGGCAGGGGCTTGCTCCGGTGCAGGACTTTCGACCTGGAAAGAGGTTTCAGCCTGGACCGGGCTTTCAACTTGAACAGGGCTTGGTGCAGGGCGGCGATTGGTAATCTGATTCTCCAGTTTCTCGATGTAGGCGTTCAAATCGCTAATCAGCCGCTTCTTGCGCTGGGAACCCTGATACCACGCGTAGAAAAAGTAGCCCGCCGCCGCCAGGAAGCCTAGCCCGGCTGTGGCAAAACCGGCGATGAACAATCCAAGCACGATCAGCACGGTCCTCCACTTAAAGGACGAAAGCTCCAGTTCAGTATTGAGCACCTTCGCGTCACGCAGCACCCAACGCTTGGACGCCGTGTGGTTCTGCAAAATGGTGTGCAGAGGCGAACCATCCTTTTTCAAGGCACTGATCAAAGAAACTTGCTGACCTGTGCGCAAAGGAATATCAACGCCGCGCAGCTTTACATCGTGCTCGATGCCGTCCGGGGTTTTGACCCAGAACTCATGATTGATGATCGAAACAGAACTGATGCGCACAGGCGTCACATCATCGTCGTTACCGTTCACACGAACGCCGCCCGTGGATGTCACACGGGTCTCGCTGAGCTTTTCGCTGCTCACCACTTCACCGCTCAAGACAGTGAAACAAACGGTTTTATCGCCATGGGTGAAGTTGTGCATTTCGATTCCTTGATAGACCCACGTCGATCGACGCGCAGGAGAAAGATCCGTATGCGGCGGATGCTACTAAGTAGCCACTAGACTGTCCAGAATTCGCCCCCCAGTGACGTAGAGCGGGGAACGATCACTCATCGATTTCAGTCGTGATGCTCGCTGGCGCGTTTGAGCAGTTTCTTGCAGCGTTCGGACAAATGCAGCACGCGTAGCTGCTTGCCAGCCTTGGTGTAGCGCTCGCGTAATGTCCTCAGCGCAGCGATGGCCGAGTAGTCGACGAAGCTCAGGTGGCGACAATCAAGGGTCACCTGGGCCGGGTCGTTGGCGGGATCGAACTGGTTGAGGAATGGCGCGGTAGAGGCGAAAAACAGTGTGCCGTGCAGGCGGTAGAGTTTGCTGCCGTCGCTTTCCTGATAGCTGTCGGCATACAGTTCGCGAGCCTGTTGCCAGGCAAAGTTGAGCGCCGCAATGATGATCCCGCACAACACGGCGATGGCCAGATCGGTAAACACTGTAATCACCGTGACCGCGATGATCACCAAGACATCGTTCAGCGGCACCTTGTTCAGCACCCGTAACGAAGCCCAGGCGAACGTCTGCTGCGACACCACGAACATCACCCCGACCAGTGCGGCCAGCGGGATACGCTCGATCAGCGGCGAAAGGAACAGCACGAACAGCAGAATCATAATCCCGGCCACTGCACCGGACAGCCGACCGCGACCGCCCGAGCTGAGGTTGATCATGGTTTGCCCGATCATGGCGCAGCCGCCCATGCCGCCGAACATGCCAGAGACCACGTTGGCAGCGCCCAATGCCACGCACTCGCGATCCGGGTAGCCACGGCTCTCGGTGATCTCGTCGGTGAGGTTCAGCGTCAGCAGGGTTTCCAGCAGGCCGACCAATGCCATCAATATCGCGTAAGGGACGATGATGCGCAGGGTTTCCAGGCTCCAGGGGATGTCTGGCAGTGCGAAGCCCGGCAAACTGCCGGCAATGTGCGCCATGTCGCCCAAGGTGCGGGTCGGCAGGCCGAGCAGATAGACCGCCAGCCCAACGCCCAGAATCGCCACCAGCGCCGGTGGCACGGCACGCGTCAGGCGCGGCATCAAATAAACGATGGCCATCGTCAGCGCCACCAGCCCGACCATCATGTACAGCGGCGCACCACTCAACCAGCCGTCACCGCTCTTGAAGTGCTCCAACTGGGCCAGGGCAATGACAATCGCCAGGCCGTTGACGAAGCCGAGCATTACCGGGTGAGGCACCATGCGCACCAGTTTGCCCAGCCTCAACAAACCGAACGCCAGCATGATCAACCCGCCCAGCAGCACAGTCGCCAGCAAGTACTGCACGCCGTGCTGCACCACCAGCGCGACGATCACCACAGCCATCGATCCGGCGGCACCGGACACCATTCCCGGCCGCCCGCCAAACAGCGCAGTCAGGGTGCAGATGATGAAAGCGCCGTACAGCCCCATCAATGGATTGAGGTGGGCCACCAGCGCGAAGGCGATGCATTCGGGCATCAGTGCGAAAGAGGTCGTGAGTCCGGCCAGGACATCGGCGCGCAGACGTATGGGTTTCATGGCTTACCTAAAAATACAGGCGGGAGAAGAGAGGGCGGATGTTACGGAATTGAGGGCGGGCCGACCAGTGAATGGGGCACCGGAAACGCTTTCGCGAGCAAGCCCGCTCCCACATGGGCCCTGTGCCGTTCCATTATCGTGAATCGACGCAAGTCCACTGTGGGAGCGGGCTCGCTCGCGAAGAACGATGACGCAATCTCCGAATCAGCCCTTGAAATCCGCAATCGCATAAGCCGCCAATTTGCCCTGGATGAAGTCCAGGAAGCACTGAATCCGTAGGGCAAGTTGCGAGTTGCGGTAGTACACCGCGTTGATCGGTTGGCGATATCCGCTGTTAAATTCCGCCAGCAGTACCTGCAAGCGCCCGGCGTGGATGTCGTCGATGGTCATGAAGTGCGACAGGCAAGCAATGCCTTGGCCGGCCAGCGCCAGGTGCCTGACCGTCTCGCCACTCGACGCACTGATCGACGCCTGGATCGGCCAGCGGTCACCGTGGACATAGCGTAGCGGCCATTGGTTGAGGCCTTCATTGTGGGTAAAGCCCAACAGCTTGTGCTCGGTCAAATCCGCGACAGCGCTCGGTACGCCGTGTTGTTCCAGATACGCCGGGCTGGCGACGATGTGCAGCGGGCTGCAACCCAGGGAGCGGGCGTGCAAGGTCGAGTCGGCCAGCGTGCCGATGCGGATGGCAATGTCGGTACTTTGTTCGAGCAGGTCGATGATCAGGTCGTTGCTGTTGAGTTCGAGCTGGATGTCTGGGTAGAGACGGCGGAATTCATCGATGTACGGCACGATGGCGTGCAGCATGAATGGCGAGGCAGCATTGATTCGCAGACGTCCGGAGGGGGTTTGCTGGCGTGAGGACAGGCGCTCTTCGAGTTCGTCCATCTGATCGAGAATCAGCTTGGCGTGCTCGAAGAAGTACTTGCCCTCCTCGGTCAGGTCCATGCGTCGCGTGGTGCGGTTGATCAGCGTGGTGTCGAGCTTGGCCTCCAGTCGCGACAGCGTGCGGCTGACCGCCGACGGCGTTTGCCCGACCTGTTCGGCCGCAGCCGAAATCGATCCGCACTCAATCACGCAGACGAAAATCTGCAACTCATCGGATCTGGCTTTCACGTGTGTCCCTTATCGATTGTCCTGCGCCGTTCTACTGCGGAGCGGGGCTTGCCTGTGGCGAGGGAGCTTGCCCCCGTTGGTGCGCGAAGCGGACCCCAAACCTGCCAACGCGGTGATTCAGATAGTCCTCAGTTACTTATTTTACGACGGCTTCGCCGCCGAACGGGGGCAAGCCCCCTCGCCACGGGGCTCCCTCGCCACAGATTCAGTGCCCGCTTCAGACATCGATAGTAGCTGAGCGTTATGCCTTAAGGCCAAACACCTCGCTCAAGTGCCGCTCATAACGCGCCACATCGGCTTCGACGTTAGGGCGTTTCATCACATCGACGCACAAGAAGGTCGGCAAACCGGTCATGCCAAGGAAGGTGTTGGCCTTGTGGAACGGGAAGTACACCGCGTCCACGCCTTTGGCTTCGAAGAAGTCGGTCGGGTCGTCGAAGGCTTGTTGCGGCGCGTTCCAGGTCAGCGACAGCATATATTTTTTACCGTGCAACAAACCGCCGCTGCCGTACTTCTGCGACGCGTCGGAACGCGTGCGGCCATCGCTGGCGTAAAGGCTGCCGTGGCCTTCGGTGAAGACTTCATCGACGTACTTCTTGACGGTCCAGGGGGCGCCCATCCACCAGCCGGGCATCTGATAAATGATCACGTCGGCCCAGAGGAATTTGGCGACTTCCTCCGCGACGTCGTACCCCTCGTCGATGAACGTGGCTTTTACATCCACACCACCGCGATCCAGCACGCTCAGCGCCGCTTCGTGCAACGTCGTGTTGTAGCGACCATCGGAGTGGGCAAATTTTTTGCCGCCATTGAGCAACAGGACTTTTTTCATGGGAGAAATCTCGCAAGGTTGAAATTCGATGGCGGCAGAGTAGCGATCGACCTCGCGTGGAATAAGCCCAGGATCAGCAAAATTCATTTGACCAATACGCACGAATCAGCAGGCGATTATTGCCATAAGCTTGTGCCGATTCTAACTTTCAAGGAAAACCTGATGAGCGAACTGCATGGCTTCATCCTGCACGCCAAGACCCGCCCGGAAAAATCCGCGGCCTTCGAAGCGTTGTTCCGTGCTTATGTCGAACCAAGTCGCGCCGAACCCGGTTGCATCGAGTACCACATGCTGCGCGACAAACAGGACCCGTCGCTGTTTATCTTCTACGAGATCTGGCAATCCCAGGCTCATCTGGATACGCACTCGAACCTGCCGCACATGAAGCAGTTCCTCGACCAGCGCATGGAGTTTCTGGAACGGGATTTCGATATCCGGCCGATCGAGATGCTCAGCACTTCGTCCGCTAGCCGCTGATCAGCAAGTGGCCACCGAGTACGCCGAGGCCGATGAAGAATACGCGCTTGAACAACACGGCGCTGATCCGCTGGCGCAGCCATTGCCCCAACAGCATGCCGAGCACCGCCGGAATCAGCGCCAGCAGCGATGCACTCAACTCGCCACCGCCGAGGGCACCGCGCCATAACAGCCCGGCGGCCAATGCCAGGGTAGAGACGGTGAACGACAGGCCCAGTGCCTGCACCAGTTCATCCTTGCTCAAGCCCAGTGCTTGCAGATAAGGCACCGCAGGAATCACGAAAACCCCGGTGGCCGAAGTGATGATGCCCGTCAGCACACCGCAGAGCGGACCGAGCCAACGCTCGGTGCGACCGCCGATGCGCAAGGTCGGCAGGAACAACCCGCTCAAGGCGTATATCAACAACGCCGCCCCCAGCCCCCGCACCACCCAATGCCCACCGGCCATGCCGATCCAAAGCGTACCGGCGCCCGTGCCGATAAAAATCGCCAGCAGCATCGGCCACAACCGGTTCAGCAGCCTGCGCAAATGACCGCCGAATGCCAGTTGCCAGACGTTGGTCAGCGTCGCGGGAATAACCAGCAACGCCGCAGCCTGCGACGGTGCCATAGCCAGACCGAGCAAGCCCATGGCAATGGTCGGCAGGCCGAGACCTATCACGCCTTTGATCATCCCGGCCAGCAGGAAGGTCGCTATAACCAGCAAGGACAAGGCCAAGCCTAGATGTTGGTAGAACGTGGCGAGTGTATTCATGGGGCTATCCTGAGTCCTAATGGTTGCCTTGGAAATCTGCCATACACTGAGGCTGCCTCTTGATTTGGTAGAGGCTAAAGTTTTCGTTGCGGCTGATGACAGCCTGTGTCGATCACACAGTCCCTGTAGGAGCGAGGCTTGCCCGCGAAGACGTCCGCCCAGACAACCAACCTCCCGAGGCTGTAACGATGCACTTCGACCTCACCGACCTGCGCCTCTACCTGAACATCCTCGACACCGGCAACATCACCGCCGGTGCCGCCCGCAGTCATCTGTCTCTTGCGGCGGCGAGTGCTCGAATCCGCGCCATGGAAGCTTCACTGGGCATCGAGTTTCTAGAGCGAGGTCGCCGCGGTGTCAGCCCGACTCCCGCCGGAAAGGCCCTGGCGCAGCATGCCCGAGCCCTGTTGCAACAGGCCGAGCGCATGCAGCAGGACCTGGCCGAATACGCCAAAGGGGTCAAAGGCCAGGTGCGATTGTTGTGCAATACCACGGCGATCACCGAGTACCTGCCGGAGTTGCTGGCAGACTTTCTGCGCGATCATCCGAACCTCGACATCGACCTGCAAGAGCTGCCCAGCGCGCGCATCACCCACGCCTTGCGCCAAGGTGCGGCGGACCTGGGCATCGTGTCCGACGCCGTGGATGCCGATGGCCTTCAGACCCGCTATTTCCGTGACGACCCACTGGTGCTGATCCTGCCCTGCGATCACCCCTTGGCCGACACCGGGCCGTTAAGTTTCAGCGCCACCCTGCACCACGATTACGTCGGCCTGAACGCCAACAGCGCCTTGGCCGTGTACCTGGAAGAACAAGCCCTGCACAGCGGCTTACGGATGCAGATCCGCATTCGTGCCGATGGCTTCGATGGCGTGATGCGCATGGTCGCCCGAGGTGCCGGGCTGGCGATCGTGCCCTTGGCAGCGGTCGAACGCTGGCCGACTGAAACACCGTTCAAAAGCATCGCACTGAAAGAGCCATGGGCGCGACGCAAACTGTTGCTGTGCGCCCGGGACTTCGCCGTGCTGCCCGGTTATGCCCAGGCCTTGCTGAACGTCTTGACTCTCCCCTGAGGGGCAGACTTTACCCTTGAAGTTTCATCTTCAGGCCAAGCCAGCCTCGAACAGATCAAGGTCAATTGCCCGCTCGAAAATCTTTAAGGACGATGCGCGTTTCTGAGCAGGTCGATGTCGAGTACAGACAACTGACCGGTGAACGGGCGCTATAGGGTGCGACTTCAGTTCTTAGACCCATTGCCCGGAGTCCACATGACCGCACCTATCACCGTCCTACGCGATACCCACCCACTGCCCGTGCTCGACGCCTGCAAATGGGAAAAACTCGAAGGCGACCCGCACACCGTCAACCTCAACGCCTACACCAGCGAAGACGGCAGCAAGATCATGGGTACCTGGATCTGCACGCCGGGCAAGTGGTATGTGGAATATGTGAAGTGGGAATACTGCCATTTCCAGGAAGGCTACTGCATCATCACCCCGGAAGGCATGGCACCGATCCATCTTCGCGCCGGTGATATTTTCGTCATCGAGCCAGGCATGAAAGGCACGTGGGAAGTGGTTGAGACCGTGCGCAAATATTTCGTGTTTGCCTGATGCAAAAAACCGAGAGGCCACCCGACATGGTCTCTCGGCAAAAAACTGATAGGAATCCGCATCCCTTGTGGCGAGGGAGCTTGCTCCCGCTGGTTCGCGAAGCGAACCCAACAAGCTGATGCGGTGTTTCAGATAAACCGCATGCTCAGGACTTACGACTGCTCCGCAGCTGGACGGGAGCAAGCTCCCTCGCCACAAAAGCCCACAGGCAAGCCTCCCATCACCATCCCGAAAAACCCTTATTGGGGTTTGCGATAGCTGTTGATGATCGCCGAGAAGTCCTTGCCGCCTTCCCCACGCTGACTCATCGCCTGATACAACTGCTGCGCCACCGCGCCGAGCACCACCGGTTGGTGCGCCTGACGTGCCGCTTCAGTGGCCAGCCCCAGATCCTTGAGCATCAGTTCGGCGCCGAAACCGCCGGTGTAACCGCGCGAGGCCGGCGCCGTTTCGACGATGCCGGGCCACGGGTTGTACATCTCCGAACTCCAGCAGCGCCCGGTGGAACTGTTGATGATGCCCGCCAGCACCGTCGTGTCGATTCCCAGCGCATCGCCCAAAGCCATGGCCTCGCTGACACCGACCATGGAAATCCCCAGCAGCAGGTTATTGCAGATCTTGGCGATTTGCCCGGTGCCGACTTCGCCGCAATGGACGATGTTGCGGCCCATCTGCGCCAGCACCGGTTGCAGGGTGGCGAACAGCTCAGGCGTGGCGCCGACCATGAAAGTCAGTGTCCCGGCCGCAGCACCGCCGGTACCGCCAGAGACCGGGGCATCGGCCATGGCCACGCCTTGTTTAGCGGCAACTGCGGCGACGTCGCGCGCCGTCTGCGGATCGATGGTGCTGCAATCCACTGCAGGCACGCCCTTGGCGATTCCCGCCAACACGCCGTCTTCACCCAGCCAGACGCTGCGCACATGCACAGCGGCTGGCAGCATGGTGATCACCAGCTCTGCACCTTGAGCCGCTTCACGCGCCGAAGCGCTGATGCTGCCGCCCAGTTGCTCGAGCTCTGCCAGCACAGCTTTGTTCAGGTCTACCAGGCGCAGTGAATGGCCGGCCTTGATCAGGTTGCGCGCCATCGGCGCGCCCATGTTGCCGAGACCGATAAAAGCGATTTTCATGTCCGGCTCCTTAACGCAAGTGGATGGTGGTGTTCACACCGTCGTTGACGCTGTCGTCGTCGAACCAGCGCGCAGTGACGGTCTTGGTTTGAGTGTAGAACTGCACCACTTGCTTGCCATACGGACCGAGGTCGCCGAGCTTCGAACCACGGGAACCGGTGAAGCTGAAGAACGGCACCGGCACAGGAATCGGAATGTTGATGCCGACCTGACCGACGTCGATTTCCGTCTGGAATTTACGTGCCGCCGCACCGCTCTGGGTGAACAACCCCGTGCCGTTGCCGAATGGGTTGGCGTTGACCAGTGCGATGGCCTGATCGAGGGTATCGACTTCCAATACCACCAGCACCGGACCGAAGATTTCCTGGGTGTAGATCTGCATCTCGGGAGTCACGCCAGAGAACAGGGTCGGGCCGACAAAGTTGCCTTTCTCGTAGCCCGGAACGCTGATGTCGCGACCATCCAGTTCGAGCTTGGCGCCCTCCTTGATGCCGCTTTCGATCAGATCGAGAATCCGCGCCTTGGCTCGCTTGGAAATCACCGGACCAACATCAGTGCCCGGCTCGCTGCCGGCATTGACCTTGAGTTTCTGCGCCAGCGCCTTCAGGTCGGGCAGCCATTGCTTGGCCGCGCCCACCAGCACCACTACCGAGGTGGCCATGCAGCGTTGCCCCGCCGCACCGAAACCGGCGCCGACCAGCGCATTGAGCGCTTGCTCGCGGTTGGCATCGGGCAGCACAACGGCGTGGTTCTTGGCGCCCATCATCGATTGCACGCGCTTGCCGTGTTTGCCGGCCAGGTCATAGACGTGCGTGCCTACCGCAGTCGAACCGACGAACGAAACAGCCTTGATGTCCTTGTGGGTGCAAAGCGCATCCACCACATCCTTGCCGCCATGAACGACGTTGAGCACACCCGGCGGAATACCGGCCTCGATGGCCAGTTCCACCAACAGCATGGTCGACATCGGGTCCTGTTCGGACGGCTTGAGCACGAAGGTGTTGCCACAGGCGATGGCCATCGGGAACATCCACAGCGGAATCATCGCCGGGAAGTTGAACGGGGTAATGCCGGCGCAGACGCCGATCGGCTGACGCAGGGTGTAGGTATCGACACCGCCAGCGACGTTCTCGGCGAACTCGCCCATCTGTAGACTGCCAATGGAGCAGGCGTGCTCCACCACTTCCAGGCCGCGGAAAATATCGCCTTCAGCGTCGGCGATGGTTTTGCCCTGCTCATTGCTGAGTACCACGGCAATGCGTTTGGAATGTTCGCGAATCAACGCCTGAAGCTTGAGCATGATGCGCATCCGCGCGCCGATCGGCGTCAGCTTCCAGGTCTGGAAGGCGTTATGGGCGGCGCTGATGGCGGCATCGACTTCGGCAGCCGTCGCGAATGGGACTTTGGCCAACACTTGTTGGGTCGCCGGGTTGACGATGTCGTGCCATTCGGTGGTCTGGGATTCGACCCACTCGCCATCGATCAACAGCTTGACCTTTTGCACGGTGGTTTCTAGCGATGCGTTCATATTGGTCTCCGGACGTTGTTCTTATTTAGAGAGCGATCTTTGGAGCCAAGGCGAGAAAGTCGCCTTGAGATGAGGCGTGTGTCACGAATTGGTTATCGGACTGTTTTTGGAGTATAGATGTGCAAACTTCTAATAAGAACGCACATAAAAGCCGGTCCATCATGCAAAAAAACATCACGTCTTTAGGCTCGTTGAACTGGGATGACCTCAAGTTTTTCCTCGAGGTTGCCCGCACTCGCAAGGCCAGTACCGCAGCCAAGCGCCTGGCAGTGGACTACACCACCGTGTCGCGACGCATCAGTTCGCTGGAAACCTCGCTGGGCACGTTGCTGTTCGAAAAGTCCCGCACCAGCGGTTTCGTCCTGACTGCCGAAGGCCAGCGGCTGCTGGGTTACGCCGAGTCGATCGAAAGCACTCTGCACATGGCCTGCGAACAGGTTTCGGGCTCCGGCGTGGCGTTGTCCGGGCATGTGCGCATGGGTTGCACCGAAGGGTTCGGCAGTTTTTTCATCACTCCGCAGCTTAGCCATTTCGTCGACGCCTACCCGGCGATCTCGGTGGACATCCTGCCGCTGCCGCACTTCATCAGCCTGTCCAAGCGCGAGGCAGACATCGTCATCGCACTGGAGCGGCCGGAACATGGCCCGTATGTCTGCTGCAAACTCTGCGACTACCGACTGCAGCTGTATGCGACCCAGGATTATCTGGACAAGCACCCACCGATCCGCCGCCCGGCAGACTTGGGCAAGCATCAATTCATCAGTTATGTGGACGATCTGGCGTTCAGCTCGGAGCTGCTGTACCTGGCGAATGTGTTGCCCGGTGCCAGTGCCAATCTGCGCAGCACCAGCGTGATCGCGCAGTTCGTAGCGGCGCAGCAAGGACGGTCACTGGCGATTCTGCCGTGCTTCCTGGCCGCTCAGGATCCGCGATTGCTGCCGGTGTTGCCGCAAGAGATCACCATTACCCGGCAGTTCTGGATGTACTGCCGGGAAGACCTGCGCAAGCTCAAGCGGATCACGTTGCTGTGGGACTACATTCGTGGGGTCACCGAGCAGAATCAAGCACTGTTGATGGGGGAAAGTCGGGAGATGCTGTTCGCCGATTAATCCGCGCTCACCACGATCGACACCCGACGGTTCTCGGTGCGTCCAACCGCAGTGTCGTTGGACGCAACAGGCTTGCTGCTGCCCAGGCCGCGCAGTTGGATGTTTTCTTCTTTTATACCGACTGCGGCCAAAACCTTGCCGACGCTTTTTGCGCGACGCAGGGAAAGCTGTTCGTTATAGGACTCTTGGCCCGAGGCATCGGTGTGGCCATCGATCCTCACCCGCTCGATGCCCACACCCAACAATGCCTTGCCGATGCGCTCGACGATCTCGGTACTGGCGGAGTTCAGGCTCTCGACGTCACTGCTGAACAGCACCTTGTCCGACAGGCCATAGGCCCAGCCATCATCCGTCATTTCGAAACCTTGCTGCTTGAGTACAGCGATCTGCGCCGAGGTCAGGCCCTTTTGCGGTGCTGTCTGGCAACCGGTCAATGCCAGCAAGGCCAGCAACAGGGTGATCGTGAAAAGTCGTAGAGAACGCTGATTGAAGGTGAACACAGACATTAGCTCCTGGTTTGAACATGGGCGACAGGGAACTCCGCCCCTGCCGTTTGCTGCGCGCCTCGGGAAAGGCGTTTGGCCTGGTACATCGCGGCGTCGGCAGCATCGAGCAACTCGCCCGGTGTGACCCCATGATCGGGGTACACGGCGATGCCAATACTGAGTGAAGTCAACACCTGGGTACTGCCCGGCAACTGGATGGGTATTTCCATGCTGGCGATGATTTTGTCAGCAATCCGTTCGGCGTCTTCGGCCTTGTGCAGCGGTGTGAGCAGGATTGCAAACTCGTCGCCGCCCAGACGCGCGACCAGGTCCTCTTCACGCAGTTGCGCACGAACCCGGGTTGCCACGGCGACCAGCACCGCATCGCCGGCAGCATGGCCAAAGTTATCGTTGATCTCCTTGAACCGGTCGCTGTCGAGAAACAGCACCGCCACTCGCTCATCCAATTTGCTGGCATTGCGTAAGGCACGCATCAGGCGGCCTTCGAAAAATGCTCGATTCGGCAGTCCGGTAAGGCTGTCATGGCTGGCTTGGTGGGCCAGGGTTTCGTTTTCGCTTTGCAGGTGGGTCTGCCAGGACTCGAGCTCATCGAGCAAGGCATTGAAGTCGTTGCCCAAGTTGTCGAGTTCGGCAATATCGGCGGGTGGCACACGCTGGTCGAAGGCACGCTCGCTGCGGGCGGCGTGAGCCACAGTAGCCAAGCTGCGCAACGGGCCGGTGATCCCCCGCAATTGCCGCCGCGCCAGATAGAGCGCAACCCAGGCACTGACGGCGGTACACAAGACGATCCCCATCAGGCCGCTGAGCAAAAAGCGCATGAGACTGCCGCCGTGACCGATGAGCAGAATGCTGCCGATTTCCTGACCTTGATGGACGATCGGCATGCTGATGGGTTTTTCCAGAATCACCCGGGCGATCTGCACTTCAAGATCGGACAACAATCCCGTTTCCGGCCGTTGCCAACGTGCGAGTAACTCGCCTTTCTCGTCCATCACCTGTGCATCGGCCACTTCTTCGGTGGACGCGATCAATGCCAGCGCTTCGGTGGCGGCGACCTTATCGTTGAACACCACCGCGGCTTCCACGGTGTAATTGATCGAACGGGCGATCAGATGCAGGTTGTGATCGGCATAAACCCGCAAGGCCAGAACACCCAGCAGGGTCAGCGAAATACTGGCCATGGCAACGCCCACCAGGGCGACGATCAAATGCCCACGGCCGATAACCGAACCCAAGGTCGGACGTATACGGGATTTGAATAGACTCATGGTGCCGCCGGCTTGCGACGCGACAGTTGCAGCACACTGGGATGGATGCGCACACCGCTGCGGGCGACCGAGTCGAGGTTGACCTCGAAGGATACTTGTTCATCTCCGACCCGAAGGCAGAACAGACTGCCGACGGTGCATTGATCGCCGCCTTCGCTGATGCTCACCACTGGGCGCCCTGTCAGCGAGGCGAATAATCGACTGCGTTCGTCGCTGGTCAGCTTGCCGATGTACACCGCGTCGCATTCACCGGCAATGGCCGGGTTGTCGGCCAAAAGCCGTCGCACAGTGACAGGCCGACCAGTGGCCTGGGTAGTGCCCTTGACCAGATCGTCGGTGTACTCGGTAGGGCCAACCACGCACAGACGCAACTGTTGAGGCTCAACAGGCCACCGGGCATAACTGAGGATTCCGAGCACCACCTGAGTGACTGATCTGGCGCGCTGGTCGGCCTTGCTCACGGCGGTTTCAGGCTGAGCGAAGGCAACGCTCGTCAACAAACAGAGAAGGCCGGCAAGCAGCACTTGCTTGCAGCCAACAACGCGCTCTGTCGCACAGACAGCCACCTTCATGCAGGGATTCTCTTCGATCGCAACGAAATGATGCCGCAACGATAGCACAGCACCGAAACACCAGCGAGGCCACGTACCACGGCACTTCGGACAGATTCCGTCGTCTGGCGCCGCCCGTTCAGTGACTCCGCTCGATACCCTCTTCCAGCTCCAGCATCAGCCCGCTCAAGCGCTTGACCTTGCGCCGCACGGCCTCTTCGAATACGCCGGCACGAGGCTCAATCAGCGTGAACCAGTGTTTGGCCCGGGTTATGCCGGTATAGATCAGTTCCTTGGTGAGCACAGGGTTCAGGGCATCCGGCAGAATCAGCGCCGTATGGGCAAATTCCGAGCCTTGGGATTTGTGTACGGTCATGGCGTACACGGTGTCGACATCGTTGAGCCGACTTGGCAGGACAAAGCGCACACCGCCCTGACCATCGTTGCGCGGGAAGGCCACGCGCAGCACTTGCCGTCCAGCATCGGGGCCCTCACGTTCCGGCAGCTTGAGGGCAATGCCAATGTCGCCGTTCATCAAACCCAGGCCATAGTCGTTGCGAGTCATCAGCACGGGTCGACCTTCGTACCATTGGTGATCGCTGTCGATCAGCCGAGCCTTGAGCAGCGCGTCGGTCACTCGCTGATTCAAGCCTTCCACCCCCCAAGGCCCTTTGCGTACCGCGCACAAAAGCTGGAAGGCGTCGAAGGCTTGCAGCACCACGCGAGCCCAATGGGTCCAGCGTGGATCGTCGAGCGGGCTGTCGAGCGGCGGCCGCTGACTGCGCAAAAGACTCAGGTAATGCCGATAACCTTGCGGCCCCTCGCCATGACCTTCGAGTAATAACCGCTCCAGCGCCCGGTCCTGCTCACCCTTGAGAGGCAGGGAAAATACGTCGCCATGGCTTCCTGCCGCCAGTAACTTGCGGGCTTCCTCGGGTTGCTGCCGGTTGACCCAACGGGCCAACTGACCAATGCCACTGCCCTCGCCGAAGCGCCGTGAGTGACGCAGCATCACGACTTGCTGAGCCAGGGGATGCGTTCCGTTGATGTCTTCGTGCAAATCGCTGGCACCAAGGTTTTCACCGCTGACCGCCTCCAGCCACTGGCGGGTCTGCGGGCTGTACCAACCGGCTTCGGCATCGCGGCACAGATCGCCCAGGACAGCACCGGCCTCTACCGACGCCAGTTGATCCTTGTCACCGAGCAGCACCAGACGGGCATGGGCTGGCAATGCGTCGAGCAGATTGGCCATCATTTCCAGGTCGATCATCGAGGCTTCGTCCACCACCAATACATCCAGTGGCAAGCGATTGCCGGCGTGGTGCCGGAAATGTCGGGTGCCGGGACGACTGCCGAGCAACCGGTGCACGGTGGTCACATCCGACGGGATCTTCTCCCGCACTGTTTCAGCAACTTCCAGGGTTTGAACCTGTTGGCTGATGGACTCGGTCAATCGTGCGGCAGCCTTGCCAGTGGGTGCCGCGAGACGAATGCGCAGCGGTTTGCCGGCCTCCACCGCGGGCGCTTGTAGCAATGCGAGCAAGCGCACGACCGTAGTGGTCTTGCCGGTCCCCGGGCCGCCGGTGACGATGCTGAATGCGCTGCGGGTAGCCAGGGCGCAAGCGAGCTTCTGCCAGTCGATCGTTTCATCAGACCTGGCTGGACCAAACAGGCCAGTCAGGCGTTGAGGTAAATCACTCGGCGTTGTTTCGTGTGCCAACAGGCGCTGACGCAGGGCGTTGTCGATCCGCCGCTCGTAAGCCCAGTAGCGGCGCAGGTATAGCCGTTTACCCGACAGCACCAACGGCCGGTGCTGCGCGGCTTCACGCCCGTCAACGGCCAGAGCCACCAGACGGCTGGACGCCAGGACCTTGCACCAATGCGCACCCTCCAGCGCCTCAAGCAATTGCGACGGCAGCAACATCGCGCCACTTTGCAGATCACCTTCCGGCGGCAGCGACAGAGCGAAGTCCGGCTCTTTCAGCGTTTCGAACAGATCCAGGCAAACATGGCCGTGACCCAACTGGTGACTGGTCAACGCGGCGGCCAGCAGCACCAGCGGATCATCGTCGGGGGCGAGCTCGTGGAGAAAGGCGACGAAGGCCTTGTCCAGCGCCCGCAGCCAACCGCGTTCGACCCAGCGCGTGAGCAGCAGCAACAAGTCATCTGCGCGACTCAGCGGGGCCAGGTCCGCCAGACTTTCGGCCGCCAACGGCGTGGGCAGCAAATCAGCGAAGGTGCGACTCATAGCAGTACTCCCTGTTCCCAGGCGGGTTCGGCCTTGGGCTCTGGCTTGCCCTGGAACAACCGGTCCAGACGCTCGATCAGCTGCCGTGGCGGACGGGCGAAGTACACGCCCTGGCTGGTCGCGCGAGTACCGCGAAGGAACAGGTACAACGCCCCACCGACATGTCGGTCGTAATCGTAATCGACCAGCCGCGCCTTGAGCTGACGATGCAAGGCGAGCAGGTACAACACATATTGCAGGTCGTAACGATTATCCAGAATCGACTGCTCCATGGCCGGCACGGTATAGGCCGCGTCATCGACGCCCAGCCAATTGGATTTGTAGTCGGCGACGTAGTAACGACCGTCGTGCTCGAACGTCAGGTCGATGAAGCCTTTGAACATGCCATTGAGCAGCACCGGTTCGGCGGCCACCCTGGCCACGCCGTTGTGGGTGTATTGGCGCACCAGTTCATCGAGCTTGAGCACATCGACTTTATGACTGGCGAACCAGAACTCCATCTCGACCCGGTACTGGGTCAGTTGCTCGAACACCACCGGTGCCTGCCCGCCACCGATGTGCAGCGGGGATTTGAGCAAGTGCTGTAGCCAGTCACTCAACGTCGTGATCCAGCCTTCCCAGCCACGGCGATTGCAGCGGCGGGCGATGGCGTCTTCCACAGTTTGTGGTGCAGCGGCAAAACCTTCGTCGCCGGCCCACTCGAGCAATCCATGGAGAAAAGTGCCGGGGTTTGGCCCGCGAGGGAATCGATGGATATCCGCGCCGCCAGCAATCACTTCTCGCGGCGCTTGCGGATCGAGACGTTCGTCGTCAAAAAGCTTTTGGGCTTGCGGGCTCTCCGGGGCTTCGTCACTGCCCACGCTCAGACTGTCACCAATGCGCAAGGCGCTGTAGGAAGCGATCCACCAGTTTTCGCTAGCCTTGCGCTTGGGTATCAGCGGCGCAAGCAAGGTCGCTTCATTGCGCGGCGGATGGTAATGCTCGACGGTCGCTTCAGGCATCTCACCGTAGTTCAGCGCCGGGCAGTCTTGTTGCAAATCTTCCAGCCAACGCCGCAACCCCGCCGACTCGGCCAATGGCGCACCACCACCCAGCAGATAACCCAACGCTGAAAGGTGCAACGTCGAACCGTTGTTATTGCCGCGTTTGAGGTCCGTCACGCCGAGCCAGCATGCATGTTGTGCCCGGGTCAGGGCGACATAGAGCAGCCGAAGATCCTCGGCCAAGCGCTCATCATCAGCCTGGGCGATCAACTCGGGCGTCGGCTTCAAGCTCACCTGAGCCTTGCCCGTTGCGTCGTGGTAATGCAATGGCAAACGGCTGCCATCCACCGGCTTTGCCGAGCAAATGAACGGCAGAAACACCAACGGATATTCAAGCCCTTTGGATTTATGGATGGTCACAACCTTGACCAGTTGCTCGTCGCTTTCCAGGCGCAGGATCTGTTCTTCGCCAGCCTGACCGGACAATGCCAGATGCTCGGACAAGTGACGGATCAAGGCTTGCTCGCCATCAAGCTCGGCGGCAGCCTGCTGTAGCAACTCGGACAGGTGCAGCAGGTTGGTCAGTACCCGCTCGCCATCGTTACGCGCGATCAACGCCTGGGGAAGTTGGAAGTCGTGCAGCAAACGTCGCAGCATTGGCAGCACGCCCTGCTTGCGCCAGAGCTCGCGATAACCGCGGAACTGCATGACCCGTGTTTCCCAAGCCAGTTCGTCCTGATTCAGCCGTTCCAGTTCAGCCAACGAAAGGTTCAGCGTGATGCAGGCCAGCGCGGCACGGAGGGGGCGCTCGACATCCGGCTCGGCACACGCCTTGAGCCAGGTCAGCAGGTCATGGGCCTCCTGCGCGGCGAACACGGAGTCCTTGTCTGACAGGTAAACACTGCGCACGCCGCGGGCGGAAAGTTCGCCGCGCACGGCCTGGGCCTCTTTGCCGTCTCGCACCAGAATCGCGATATCCGATGGCAGTAGACCTTTGAAGTCCTTACCGTCCTCGATGAAGCCAGCACAGCCTTGCTGACCGCCATTGAGCAGCGCGGTGATTTCACTGGCGCAGGCGGCGGCCAATTGTTGTCGATACACCGCGCCAGACAGTGGCTGATCGGCGGACAGATGCCAGATATTCAGGGCCGGTACAACCTGACCATCAATCCGCAGGACTTCTTTGCGCCCCTGGGATTCGACGGGCAGGAACGGTACCGGGTTCTCGCCATTCTTCTCACGAAAGAGGAATGCTCCGCGCCCCTGCTCACGAGATTCGGCGCGTTCGAACACATGGTTCACCGTACTGACCATGCCATGACTGGAACGGAAGTTGGTGCCCAGGGTATGCAGGCGGCCAGTGGTGGCCTGGCGAGCGCGCAGGTAGGTATAGATGTCGGCTCCGCGGAAGGCATAGATCGCCTGCTTCGGGTCACCGATCAGAAACAGACCGGTTTCAGGATTGTTGTCTTCGATGCGATAAATGCTCTCGAAGATTCGATACTGCACCGGGTCGGTGTCCTGGAATTCGTCGATCAACGCGACCGGGAATTGCTCGCGGATCAGTGTTGCCAGGCGCTCACCGCCTTCGGACTGCAAAGCCGCATCGAGGCGCAGCAGCATGTCATCGAAACCCATTTCCGCGCGACGACGCTTTTCTTCCTCGAACCGCGCACCGACCCAGTGAGCGGCGTGTTGCAGCACAGCGGCATCGGGGGTCGGCAAACCATCGAGACTGGTCTTGAGACCGGCCATCGCATCGAGACCGGGATGACGGGGGGCTTCACCCTTCCAGGCTTCAGCCATGCCATCGGGAGTCAGACGAGTGAAGCCGGTGCCAATGTCCAGTTGCTCGAGAGATTCATCTTCGGCCCAGGCCCGGAGCTTTTCGAACCAGGGTTCGAAGTAGCGCGGCTGCATCTTGCGGCCATCGACGCTCTTGCTTGCGACACCCTGGTGACAAATGGCAAGCAACTCATCCGCCCATTGGCGCCAGGGCATCTTGAGTTCGAGCAAAGCGGCCCGTCGCTCCTGCAGGCACTCGGCAATCAACTCGGCAGGCTCTTTACCTTCAACACTGTCACGCTCGCTGGCGAACAAGCCACGCACTCGCGGCAGCAACGCCGCCGGGCCCCCCCAATTGCCGCGAACCCAGTTCAGTGCATCGCCTTGCATTGGATAACAGAACAGTCGCCAGTAGTCGCGCAGGACTTCGCCGAGCAAATCACTATGATCGGTTTCCAGGGTCTGGGTGAACAGGCTGCCACTGTCGAACGCATGTTCGCGCAACATGCGCTGGCACCAACTGTGGATGGTCGAAACGGCTGCTTCGTCCATCCACTGGGCGGCGATGTCCAGGCGGTTTGCACAGCCGGACCACTGCTCGGGGAGGTACTGCTCGCGCAATTCGGCAATGAGGCCATCTGGCGCCGGTGTCTCATCGCGGAAAAACCGTGCTGCTTCAGCCAGCCGTGTGCGAATACGTTCGCGTAGCTCTTTGGTTGCTGCGTCGGTGAAGGTCACCACGAGGATTTGCGGTGGCAGTAATTCACGGCCAAAACCACTCGATTCGCCGCCGTGGCCAAGGACCAGACGCAAGTACAGAGCAGAAATAGTGAAGGTCTTGCCGGTCCCGGCGCTGGCCTCAATCAGCTGGCTGCCACGAAGCGGGAATGCCAGGGCCAGCGGTGTTTTCGTGGTCATGAGCGCGCCTCCTCGCTGGTCGATGAACGCCAGGAGGCCTCAAACAGCGGCCGATACAAAGCGTTGCACCAATCGGGGAAGGTCTCGTCGGCAATCAGTGCATCGTAATCGGCGAATTGCCGGGCGAGTGCCGGGCTTTCGCGGCGCTCGCCGTCAGTGGTCTGGCCGTCGCCTTCATAGGTCTTGCGGGCAGCGGCGTCAGCTTTGCTCGGGTCGGTTTGAGCGAGCCAGGCGAACGCTGTTTTTACTGCGATCGGCAGCGGCTGGCGCATGCCCGTTTGCCAGGCCAACAACAGATCGCCCAGAACCCGGGATGCTGCAGCCTCCTCCATCGGACCGAGCAGCAAACTGTCGTCGCTGGCCACCAACGCCGTTGTCATCGGCATGCCGCTGGCACAGGCAACCAGGTGATTGACCCAAGGTCGCGTCAGGCGATGCCATTTGCGGGCCTTGATCGAACCGATGCTGTTGGGAATCGTAGTCACCGACAACAACCCGCCATCTGCGCGTTGATGCAGGCCACTGAGCCAGCCTTCCAGGCGCAATCCTTGTAGTTCCAGACTCACCGGCAACGCATTGGTGAGCGGGGTCGGCCATAACGCCAGAAGTTGCTGATAGCGCAGCAGCAGATCTGGCAGCGGCTCGATCAACTCTCGCTGAAGACATTCTCCAAAACCGGCCATGGGCAAGAGCCCGCTGTTTTGCAGGCGCTTTGCCTGCGCCTCCAGTACCTGATCGGTTTGCTCCAATTGCCCCAGTGCCGCTTCGAGCAAACTGTCGCTGAGGCTATAGCGTTGCAATGCATCGAGTACGAACGGCTCTTCATCTGCCAAAGGCACTTCGGCAGCCTCAAAGAACACTTTGAGCCGCTGACTGAAGAAATGTCGTACCGGGTTGCGCAGAAAATCCTGCAACTGACCCAGGCTCAGCGGTTCGTCCTGGACGTAGGGCTCAAGCACTTCGATATCAGTCGCCAGATCACTGGCTTGATGAAGAACCTGCCACTCGCTGGCGTAGCTGAATAGATCATCGCCTTCATGAAAGTAGCGAGCGCTGAAAGGTTGCAGCGGGTGTTCCTGAGTCATGGACTCAAGCAGGTCATCATTATCATCGTGCAGTCGCCAGCCGCTGCCGAGATGATCACGCAATTGCCCTATCAACACCGAAGCAGGGCGCTCGCTGTTGTCCCGAATACTGCGGCCGACCCAGCTGATATAGAGTTGGTCCCGTGCCGACAACAATGCTTCCAGCAACAGATAGCGATCATCTTCGCGTCGGGAACGATCACCGGGGCGGTAGTCACTGCCCATCAGGTCGAAATCCAGCGGCGGCTGCGCGCGAGGGTAATCGCCGTCATTCATGCCAAGCAGACAGACCAGTTTGAAGGGGATTGCTCGCATGGGCATCAAGGTACAGAAGTTAACGGCCCCGGCAAGGAAGCGCTGAGACAGGCGACCTTGGTCAAGACCCGCCAGCCAGGCTTCACGGACTACGGTCAACGGTAATTCGTCGTGCAAACCTACGGACTCGCAGGTCTCAAGCCAGGTCTCACGTAGCTCTTCGAGTCGGGCCAACAAATAGTCGTCATGCTCGTTGCTGGCCAGGAAGAATAACTGCACCAAAGCTTGCAACCGCGAGCCCCATTGTTTAGGCGCTGCAGGTTGAGTGAGTTCCTGGTGGGCAATTTCCAGCGCATCCAGCAGTGCAACCAAAGGACCTATGAGTGCGGCATCCAGGCCACCAATTTCGTCGTAGGGTTCAATCCCCTCGCAGGCACTGGCGCTGCCCACGGCATAACCCAGCAGCATCCGTCGCAAACCGAAACGCCAACTGTTTTGCTCCAGTTCTGCAGGAAGACCAAGACCCGCGCGCTGCTCGGCGTTCATCCCCCAGCGGATACCTGCTCCTTCAATCCAGCGATGCAAGGTCGGCAGGTCACGTTCCTCTACGCCAAACCGCGCGCGTAATGCCGGAACGTCCAACAGATCGAGGATTTCGCTGACGGGGAAGCGACTATCGGGAAGTTTGAGCAGATGCTCGACAGCGATCAATAGCGGATCCCGGCCGCGCTGGCCTTGATCCGCGAGCGTGAAAGGGATGAAGCGCGGATCAAAGCGATCAAGCTGACCAAAGACTGCACGGATGTGCGGAGCATAACTGTCGATGTCCGGGACCATCACGATTACGTCGCGAGGCCTTAGGTCTGGGTCAGCACTGAATCGTGCGAGCAACTGATCATGGAGTATCTCTACTTCGCGTTGAGCGCTATGGGCGATGTGAAAACGGATCGATTCGTCCTTGTTCAGATCGACAGCAGGCCAACGCTCGCGAGTCTCGTTCAGGGGACGCAATTCCAGGATGTCGTCCTGCAACTGATTAAGCATGTTCTGTGGCTGGTTTTCGCTGAAAAGGTCGATACGCCCGTCGCGAAACGCCGAGCGATAGCTATTAGGATCGTCGTAGCTGTCGAGCAGATTAATATAGTCCCGCCCCTGCTTACCCCACGCTGCCAGCAGCGGGTGGGCATGCTGATGGAGCGTTTGCGAGTCGAGCACAACCGGCATGCCGCTCTTGCGAGCCTGGCGCTTGTACTGATGTCGCAACAGATCTTTATCAGCGACGATGTCCGCCCAATGGTGACGACATGGGTTGTGTACGCACAACAAGACCTGGCTGAATCGAGCAAGCCCGGCAAGCGCTTCCAGGGCTTGAGCAGGCAGTGAAGAAATCCCGAAAACGATCACCCGTGAAGGCAAACCACTGGGCGCTACGTCGAGGCTATTGATGCGCTCGATAAAACGTTGGTGGACGCCTGCGCGGCTTTGCGCCATACCTTGTTCACCGACATCCAGCAACAGTGCACGCCACAGCTCCGCCTGCCAGCAGTTGGCCGGGGTCAGGGCTTTGGCTTCGCCTCTGCCATTTCGTAACTGATGACGACCTTCCGCCCAGTCTTCGAGCCAGTCGGCACGGTAGACCTGATATTGGTCAAACAGATCCGCCAGTCGCTCCGCCAATTGATAGCGTTTACGTAAGTCGGTGTCATGTGTAAGAAAGCGCTGCAGAGGTTCGAAGTGCGGTTGGTTGATCAACTGTGGTAGCAAACGCATCAGACGCCAGGTCAGCGGGGCTTTATCGAGCAGGGATTTGACCGGGATTTCGTCACGTCCCAGCACCATGCGATAAAGCTGCCACATGAAGCTGCCCGGTAACTGCACATCGATAGCAGCGGCGATTCCGCAGCCGCCCATGTCGTCATCTTCAGGGTCTTCGGCCAATGCCAGCTTCAGCCATTGGGCGATGCCGTTGCTCTGTACCAGGGCGATTTCATTTTCCAAGGGAGCTAGCGGGTAGCGCCGCATCCAGCTGACCACCAGGCTGCGCAACTCGTCCAGGCGGTTGCCGTGAACCACCATAAAACCAGCACTGAGGGACGTAGCGTCCGGCATAAAGGCTTCCTTGGAAAATACAAAAGCTAGGGCCGAACCTTAGCACTGTCATCAGACTGTGACAGCCGGAAGCGGTCCGA